>JBIKIO010000091.1:0-5705 GCA_044361555.1 Opitutales bacterium | reverse complement strand
TTGGGCGGAGAGCCGAGCCAGACGCCGCCGAAGCCCACGGCGATACCGCTAGAGAACGTGGCCTTGTCCCAGAAGACCGTCTGCTTATCGAAGGTGCCGGTGCCCTTGGTGTCCTCGAGGACGACGATGCGGTCCTTGGCTACGCCCGGGCTGGCGGGGTAGTTGGTGCATTCGACGATCCAGAGGCGGCCGCGATCATCGATCGTGTAGGCGATGGGCTGGACGATCTTGGGCTCGCCGACGACCAGCTCGACACGGAAGCCTGCGGGGACCTTGATGGCCGCGGCGGTCCCGGCCGGGGAGAGCGCCGGCTCGCTCGCGGTGGGACGGTTCTTGTCGTTCAGCGGTTCGTAGGCCGCGTGGGCGAAGGAAGCGCAGAGCGCGAGCGCGAGGAGGTGACGCATGGGGATGTGATAACGATTTGCTGTAGGACGATTTCCTAAAGCCTTAAAACTGGCAGGATTACGACCCATGTCGTTTCGCTCACATTGATATTATAAATGACGGAGGATGAGGGATGAGCCAGATGGAGGACTGAATGGAGGACTGCGTTGAGGACTGAGTGGAGGGCTGAATGGATGACTGCATCGATGGCAGATGACTTAATCGATGCGTCGCTACTGTCGCTCAAAGGGAAACCGGAGACCGGATGATTAGCTGGGGCCTCAAGGTAGGGACGTGATTGCCATCACGTCCGTGGGCGGACGGATATCCGATAATCGGTGACCTTACCCGGCGGAGCTGGCGCTGGGATAAGAACGGCGGTCATGGCAATGACCGCCCTACCTCATGACCTTAGCAAACCTCCCGGCTCCCGGTCTCCCCTTGAGCCTGTATCTCCAAGCCGCCAACCGCTAACCGCCAACCGCAGGCACCTTCCGCGTCTACGCGAGAATATCGCGTACGACGCGTCCATGCACATCCGTCAGCCGGAACTGGCGCCCTTGGAAGCGATAGGTGAGGCGTTCGTGATTGATGCCGAGGCAGTGCAGGATGGTCGCCTGCAGGTCGTGGATGTGGACCGGGTTGTCCTGGGTGTTGAAACCGAAGTCGTCGGTGGTGCCGAAGGACATGCCGGGCTTGATGCCGCCGCCGGCCATCCAGATCGAGAAGGCTTTGCCGTGGTGGTCGCGCCCGTATTTCTGGCGATTGGCGCCGCCCTGCGCGTAGGGCGTCCGGCCGAACTCCCCGCCCCAGATGACGAGGGTGTCGTCGAGCATGCCGCGTTGCTTGAGGTCCTTGACCAAGGCGGCCGCAGGCTGGTCGACGTCGCGGGCCATCTTGGGCAGCTGGTCCTGCAGGCTGCCGTGGTGATCCCAGTCGCGGTGGTAGAGCTGGACGAACCGAACGCCTTTCTCGGCGAGGCGGCGGGCCAGCAGGGCATTGCGCGCGAAGGAGCCCGGGGTGTTCACGTCGGGCCCGTAGCTCTCCATGACCGCCTTGCTCTCCCCGGTGAGGTCCATGAGTTCCGGGACGCTGGCCTGCATGCGGTAGGCCATCTCGGCCTGGCTGATGCGCGCGGAAATCTCCGGGTCGCCGGCGCCGGCGAGGTTCAGGCGATTGAGTTCATTGGCGCCTTCCAGCAGGGTCTTGCGTTGGTCGCGCGTGAGGCCTTCGGGGTCGCGAAGGTAGAGCACTGGTTCGCCCGCCCCGCGGAATTGGACGCCTTGGTGGGCGCTGGGTAGGAAGCCGCTGCCCCAGAGGCGGGCGAGGAGGCCTTGGCCGGAGCGTTCCTTGTTGGTCGAGACGAGCACGACGAACGACGGGAGGTTATCGTTCATCCGGCCGAGGCCGTAATCAGTCCACGCTCCCATACTCGGGCGGCCGGGCAGCTGGCTGCCGGTCTGGAAGAAGGTGATCGCCGGGTCGTGGTTGATCGCCTCGGTGTGCATGGAGCGCACGACGCAGATCTCGTCGGCGATGCCGCCGATGTGCGGAAGGAGTTCGCTGATCTCGGTGCCGGCCTGGCCGTGACGGGTGAATTTGAAACGGCTCGGCTGGCAGGCGAGGCGGGCCTGCGAGGCCACCATGCCCGTGATGCGCTGGCCGCGGCGGATGGAATCGGGCAGGTCCTTGTCGAACTGCCGCTCGAGCTCGGGCTTAGGGTCGAGCAGGTCGAGGTGCGAAGGGCCGCCGGACTGGAAGAGACAGATGACGCGCTTGGCCTTCGGGGCGAAGTGGGGGATGCCGGGCAGGCCGTTGATATGAGGGTCGCCGGCGACGTCGGAAGTGGCGCAGCCGCCGAGCAGGTGGGCGAGGGCGCCGGCGCCCAGGCCGAGTCCGGTCTTCTGCAGGAACTCGCGCCGCGAATGCATGATCTCGTAATGATGGCAGGACATGGCGGTCAGTTCTTGGTGATGGTCTCGTCCAACGTGAGGATCAGGTTCGCCACGCCGGCGGCGGCCGCGAGTTCGACGGCGGGCAGGGCCGGGTCGGGGAAGGAGGCGCCGACTTTGACGAGCTTGGCGGCATCCTCTGGGCGGGCGGTGAAATCGGCGCGCAGCTTGGCCAGGGTGCGCACGAGGACTTCGGTCTCGGCCGGACGGGGAGCGCGGCCGGTGGCGAGGCGGAAGGCGAAGGCGGTGCGGGCGGTGTCATCGAGGCCGCCTTCCTTGAGCATGCGTTCAGCGAGCTTCCGGGAGGATTCGAGGTAGCCGGTTTCGTTCCAGAGCACCAGCGCCTGTAAGGGCGTGTTGGTGCGCGAACGGCGAGCGCTGCAGAATTCGCGGTCCGGCGAGTCGAAGGTCAGCATCGCCGGATGCGGCACGGTGCGTTTCCAGAAGGTGTAGAGGCTGCGGCGGTAGATCTCGTCACCCTTACCAAGCTCCCAGGTCGTACTCGGATAGGGCGCGTCGACGACGATGCCTTTATACAGGCTTTCGGGCTGGTAGGGGCGGACGCTCGGCCCGCCGATTTTTTCAGCGAGCAGGCCGGATACCGACAGAGCTTGGTCGCGGATCTGCTCGGAGGTCAGGCGCACGCGCGGGCCGCGGGCGAGGAGGCGGTTCTCCGGATCACGGGCATAGAGAGCCGGCGCGGCATCGCTGGTCTGCCGGTAGGTCGACGACAGGACGATGCTGCGGAAGAGCTTCTTCACGTCCCAGCCGCCGTCGACGAAGTCGCGGGCCAGGGTGTCGAGCACCTCGGGATGGCTGGGCCATTCACCTTGGGTGCCGAAGTCTTCGACGCTTTTCGCAAGGCCGACGCCGAAGAGCTGGGCCCAGAAGCGGTTGACGACCACGCGGGCGGTGAGCGGGTGTTGCGGCTGGAGAAACCACCGGGCCAGTCCGAGACGGTTACGCGGGGCGTCGGCCGGCCATGGCGCGATCAGCTGCTCTGGCATGCCGGGGTCCGCCTTTTCCCCGTGGGCGTCGTAATTGCCACGAGTGAGGACGAAGGCCTGACGGGGCGTCGGCATCTCTTCCATCACCATCGTGGTCGGCAGATTCCGGATGAAGGCCAGACGTTCGGTCCAGAGGGTGTCGCGTTCGGCCTGCAGGGCCTGGATGCCGCCGGTGTGACGTCGGGCGATACCTCGGTCGGCGACGACCCGCTGTTCGGCGGTGAGCTTATCGGCCGACTGCAGCCAGTAAGCGTGGCGGATCTGCGAGGTCTTCAAGATGGATGGGTAGGTGCGGAAGTCGCTGACCTCGCCGTCGAAGGGCTTGGCCTTGCCGTCGGCGCCGAGGAGCCAGTCGCGCTTGGCGGGGGCGCCTGACACGCCGTCATGGCGGATCTGGGTGGGGACTTGCTCGCCGTCGACGAACAGTGCGATCGTCGATGCGTTCTCCGAGCCTTGGACGTGCACGGATACCTGATGCCAGGTTCCGGGCCGGATCTTCGCTCCGACCGTACGGACGATCGTCGCGTAAGCCGGATAGCGCTGACTGGCGGCCCACTCGAGTTCCTCGCCGATGAGGCGGAGTTCGCGGCCGCCACCGTAGCTGACCGCGGCGACGTTGCCGGAGCGGTCCAAGGCGCTGATGATCGGGGCATCGGGAGAGGCCTTATTCGACTTGAACCAGACCGAGAGCGTCGTGCCACGTTTGGCGTCCACGTCGGCGTCCTTGGCGAGCAGGCGGGCCTCGGCCGGCTTGGCCGGCTTCGGGGTCTTGGGCAGGAGCTTGGCGTCCTCGGCATTGAGTCGCACGCGCAAGTCGGTGGGTACGGCGTCGGGCGCCGGCGCGGCTTGGAGCACTCGGTCGATCGCGCTCAGGCGCTGATCCATTTCCCGCAGGCGTCGCTGTTGCTCGGCGGTCGGCGTCACGAGCAGGGGGACGGCGTTGGCGATACGGCCGTCTTCGCCGTATTCGTGCACGTTGTTGAAGAATGCGAACATCCGATAGTAGTCCTTCTGGCTGATCGGATCGTATTTGTGGTCGTGGCAGCGGGCGCATTCCATCGTAAGTCCCAGGAGGGCGGTGCTCGTAGTGCGGACGCGGTCGGCGACGTATTCGACACGGTATTCCTCGTCGATGATGCCGCCTTCGCTATTGATGACGTGGTTACGGTTGAAGGCCGTGGCGAGGCGTTGGTCAGGCGTCGGCTTCGGCAGCAGGTCCCCGGCGAGCTGCTCGGTGACGAAGCGGTCGAACGGTATGTTCGCGTTGAAAGATTCGATGACCCAGTCGCGCCAGCGCCACATCGAGCGGGCGGAGTCGTTGTTGAAGCCGTGCGTGTCGGCGTAACGGGCGACGTCGAGCCACTCCTGGGCCAGGCGCTCACCGAAACGGGGCGAAGCCAGAAGGCGGTCGGCGGCAGTAACGTAGGCCAGATCGCCGCGCAGGGTCACTTCGGTTTCGAAGGCCGCGATCTCGGCCGGCGTGGGCGGCAGGCCCGTCAGGTCGAAAGAGGCGCGACGGAGCCAGGCGGCCGGGGTGGTGGCGACGGACGGCTTGAGTCCCTCGGCTTCGAGCTTCGCCAGCACGTAGCGGTCGAACGGTTGGCGGGCCCAGGTGCTGTCGGTGACTTTGGGTGCGGGTGCGCGCTCGGGCGGGACGAACGACCAGTGCTTCTCGTAGGGGGCTCCTTGGGCAATCCAGCGGCGGATGAGTTCGATCTGAGCGGGCGTGACCTTGCGGTTGGATTCAGGCGGCGGCATCTGGTCGTCCGGATCCTGCGAGAGCAGTCGCTTGAGCATCTCGCTCTGTTCCGGTTTGCCGGGGATGATCGCCGTGACGCCGTCGTGGGCCTTGACGGCTTCATCGCGGACATCGAGACGCAGGTCCGCCTCGCGGTGCTTCGGGTCTTGGCCGTGGCAGTAGAAGCAGTTCTCCGAGAGGATCGGCCGGATGTCGCGGTTGAAGCGGATGTCTTCGGCGGCGAAAGCGGATGCCGAGACGACGAGCAGGCAAAGAGGACGGAACATGGGGAGGGCTAGGGCCAGGGCTAGGGCTGGGGCGAGTTGAGGGTGTGGTGATTGGGTGTAGGCAGGTGCTGGTTTAGTGTCTGTCCCTAGCCCTGTCTCTGGCCCTAGCCCTAACTCAGAATCTCCTTCACGACATGCCCATGGACGTCGGTGAGACGATAGTCACGGCCTTGGAAGCGGTAGGTGAGGCGTTCGTGGTCGAAGCCGAGCAGGTGCATGATGGTGGCCTGCAGGTCGTGGACGTGGACTTTATCCTTCACGCCGCCGAAGCCCATCTCGTCGGTCTCGCCGAACTGGAAGCCGCCCTTCACGCCGCCACCGGCCAACATGACGCTGA
>JBIKIO010000090.1:0-5714 GCA_044361555.1 Opitutales bacterium | reverse complement strand
TTAATGCTCAGGTGGTGGAATGGCAGACACGCTGGATTCAGGTTCCAGTGCCCCTAAAGCGTAAGGGTTCAAGTCCCTTCCTGAGCACCAAAAGCAAGACACGACCCCGGCGACCCCGGGGTCGTCCGTCATACCCGCAAGACGTTGTATCTGTTAATCAACTACAACTCGGCCGCCCCTGTCCCTGGCCCTGTCCCTGTCCCTGTTCGTTAGAGCCTTTCCCCTATCACATGGAGGATTGTCCCCGCCCGGGGAAACCCTCAGTCTGGAGCGAACCCGATGGCGGACCTCTCCACATTGCCCGACGTGCTGCCGTGGCCCTTCCTGGTCTTCAGCCGCAAGGGCGAGGTGCTCTTCGCCAACCCGCTGGTCGAACGCACCGTCGGCCGCAAGGTGCAGGTCGGGACCAATATCGATCAGCTCTTCCTCGAGCTCGAGAACGGGCAGCCGGCCTCGACGCTGCTGCGCTCCGCCGCCCGTTGGTCCGCCTGGAGCGGGATGCTCGAACTCCGCAACGCCGACCTTCGCGAGCCGATCCGGGCCGCCAAGATCATCCTGCAGCCCGACCCGAGGTTCGACCGGCAGGTCTGGCTGATCTTCGCCGAGGATCCGCAGATCAACGGCATCCCCATCCTCACCCCGCGGTCGGGCATGAGCCTCGCGCGCACGCTGATCGAGAATTCCCCCGACTTCATCATCTTCCGCGACCTGCAGGGCCGTATCCTCCACACGAGCCGCAGCCTCGATGAATTCCTCGCCCTGCCCTACCGCGGTTACGGCGCCGACCTCACCCTCGCCGACATCCTCTCCGCGAAATCGGCCGAGCAGTTCCGTCAGTTCGACGAGGAGGTCATCCGCACCGGCCAACGCGTGCTCCATGCGGTGATGCACTTCGAGACGCAGGATCGCCGCTCCCGGCTCGTCCGCGTCGTCCACGAACGGATCAAGGGCGGCGGCGGCCTGCCGAACGGGCTCCTCACGTTCGCGCTCAATATCACGGAATCGGTCGACGAGCACAACCGCCTGCGCATCGCGCTCGAGAAGGCCGAGGAAGTCGCCGCGGCGAAGTGGCAGTTCGTGGCCAACGTCACCCACGAGATCCGCAACCCGATCAACGCCATCCAGGGGCTGTGCGAGACCAACCTCGAAGCCGGCGCGGCGCCCGCACCGGAGGTCCTCCGCAAGATCCAGAGCTGCGCCCGTGAGCTCGAGGACACGGTGCGCGACGTGCTCGACTTCTCCCGTCTCGACCGCGGCAACGTGACGATCGAGAGCATCCCCTTCAATCCAGTGCGGGCGCTCGAGGAAGTCATCGCCCAGTTCCAGCATCAGGCCGGACGCAAAGGGGTCGAACTGGCCGCCTTGGTCCGCGCCGACACCCCGCAGTCCGTGCTGGGCGATCCGATCAAATTCCGTCGCATCATCGCCAATCTCATCGGCAACGCGGTCAAGTTCACCGAGAACGGCCACGTGCACGCCGAGCTCGACCTGGAGGAACGCAACGGTCGGCTGCGCGCGCTCCTGACGGTCCGCGACACGGGCATCGGCATCCCCGCGGACCGCCTCGAAAGCATCTTCGAACCCTTCACCCAGGCCGACGCCACCACGACCCGTCGCTTCGGCGGCACCGGCCTCGGCCTCACGATCGTCCGCAGCCTGACCCAGGCGATGGATGGGTATATGAAGGTGACCAGTGAGGTCGGCGTCGGCTCGACCTTCGCGGCCACGGTCATGGTCGAACCTAACCCCGCCTTCGTCGCCCCGCCGCGACCGAACCTGGCCGGGCAGCGCCTTCTCGTGGTCGCGGGTCACCCCCGGGTGCGCCAATGGTTCGCCGATACGCTCGCCTTCTGGGGCGCGACCTGCGTGCAGACGCCGACTTACGACGAAGCCGAAGCGCTCTGGGCCGCCGCCGCCGCTGCCGAAGCACCCTTCGACCGCGCCATCATCGATCTGCCCGACGACGTCAGCCCGCGCCTCCCGGCCTTTCCGCGCGAACAGGTCATCCTCGTGACCTCCTCCGAAGTGGAGTTCCGCAGCCAAGCCCAGCTTTTCCGGCCGGTCACCCTCACGGCCCTCTGGACGCGCTTCAGCACCGAACCCACTCCGCTCGACGATACGGAACCTGTCGCCGGGCGCCTCCGCATCACCCGCCGGCTCCGCGTGCTGCTCGCCGAAGATAACGAGGTCAACCGCGAGGTCGCCAGCGCCCGCCTCCGCCGCGCGGGCCACGAGGTCAGCGCGACGGTCGATGGTTCCGCCGCCCTCGACCTGTGGCGGACCAAGGAATTCGACGTGGCCATCCTCGACATCCAGATGCCCATCATGGACGGGCTCTCCGTAGCCGCCGCCATCCGGGCCGAAGAACAGGCCCGGGGCCGCCGCCGGACCGCCCTCCTCGCCCTGACGGCGATGACCCAGGAACTCGACCGGGCCCGCTGCGAGGCCGCCGGCTTCGACGCCTATCTCGCCAAGCCCGTCCGTGGGGCCGAACTCTTGGAGAAACTCGAATTGCTCTCGGCCAGCCAGGAGGCCGACCTCAACCGGATCCGCGACGACGAGTTCGCCGACCACCTCGCGTCCGCCGAGACCGAGGACGCCGAGGACCTTCGCGCCGCGGCCCGGGCCTTCCTCCGCCACGCCGACGACATCATCGCCCGCCTCTGCGCCGCCCGCGACGCGGCCGAACCAGACGCCCTCGGCCGCGAAGCCCATGGTGCCAAAGGCATGCTCTCCTTGATGGCCTGCAGCGGCCTCGCCCGCCTGGCCAACCAGATCGAACGGCAGCCCGGCGAAAACACCGCCCGGGCCCGGACCGAAGAACTCATCGACGGCTTGCGGAAGCTACGCCAGACGCTACTGTCCCGGACAGACCTGAGCGCTGATGGCCAAGCCGAAACTCAAACCCGAAATCAAGACTGAGTCGCTGGTCTCGGCGGCGCCCAAGTGGAACGTCGTCGTGCTCAACGACCCGATCAACTACCAGGCCTACGTCGTGCTGGCGTTCATGAACGTCCTGCGACTCGCCGCGCCCGAGGCCAAGCGGCTCATGCGCACGATCCACGCCGAAGGCCGCGCGACGGTGTGGACGGGCGAGCGCGAGCGCGCGGAGATGCTTTCGCTCGAACTGCAGCAGTGGCACCTCAACTCCATGCTCGAACAGGATGGCTGAGCTCCGCCTCACGATGACGAAGGAGGCGCGCACGGTCCTCACCGATCTGCTGCGCCTCATCGCCCCCGCCGCCGCGCGCGTCACGGTCAACCGGGCCAACGTGCCCGCCGCCGACGAAGAGATCGCCGGCTTCTGGGTCGAGACGCTCACCGCCCAGACTTCCGAAGAAGCCCGCCTCCTCGCCGTGGCCTTCGCGAGCGCCAAGGGGGACCCGGCCGTGATCGTGCTGCCCAACGAAGCGCAAGCCCTCGCCTTCCTCCGCGCCCTCTCCGCCGTGCGCCTCGCGCTCCGCGACCTGGTCTTCGCCGACATCACCGACGCCCAGCTGGAAAGCGCGGAGGACCTGGACGACGAGGCCCTGCCGACCGAGCAGCGCCACGCCCTGGCCTGCTACGCCTGCTTCGGCCTGCTCCAACAGTCGCTCATCGCCCAGCTCAACCCCGAGGCGTTCGATTGAGCGTCGAAATCGGTTGAAGGTCCGGCGGCGACCCGCAACAAAAGGCGCGTGTCCAGCGGCCCGACCCACATCTTCTCCGCCATCCGGGCGTTCGGTCGCCAGCTCGCCGCCCTGCCGCGTCCGCGGTTCTTCCCTTTCGCCGGCGTCCTACGCGACATGGACGGACCGACCTTCCGCGCCGACGTCGTCGCCGGCCTGAACGTCGCGCTCCTCGCCTTCCCGATGTCGATGGCCTTCGCGATGAAGGCCGGACTGCCCATCTGGTGCGGTCTCGTCGGCTGCGGCGTCGCGGCCGCCGTCGCCCCGCTCTTCAGCGGCTCGGCCAACCTTTCAGCCGGCCCGACCAACGCCTCCGCGGCGCTGCTGCTCGGCTCCTTCGCCACGCTCGGCGCGATCACGCCCGAACTGCGCGCCTCGGCGCTGCCCACGTTGGTGCTGATGACGGGCGGGTTCCTGCTCCTGGCCTCCTGGCTGCGGCTGAGCGGTTTCGCCGATTTCGTCCCGCGCACGGTGATCTCCGCCTACATCGCGGCGGCCGCCCTGCGCGTCATCGCGCTGCAGCTGCCGACGGCGCTCGGCATGCCCGGTGATCATGCCGGCGATTCCCTACCGGAAGTCCTCTGGCATGCGGCTCGCATGGGGCGGACGCTCATCAATCCCGAACTGGGCCTCGCGCTCATCACGGGCATCGCCTACTTCCTCCTGCGCCCGCGGTATGGCGCCGGCAAAGCCATCCTCGGGGCGGTCATGGTCGCGACGTTCGGAGCGATCCTCGCCCAGAACCTGGCCCACGCCCAAGGCAGCCGCGCCGATCTCGTCGGCTACGTCGGCCAGGCCGCCCAAGCC
This sequence comes from Opitutales bacterium, assembly GCA_044361555.1. Lineage (GTDB taxonomy): Bacteria > Verrucomicrobiota > Verrucomicrobiia > Opitutales > UBA953 > UBA953. Next base: position 1,239 of record JBIKIO010000090.1, on the reverse strand, counting down.
GGCTCGGCCCTCCACCTCCCCGACTTCTCGACGCGTACGTTGTCGACACTCTTCTCGCCGGCCCTGGCGCTCGCGGTGCTCGTCGTGATCGAAGGCACCGCCAACGCACGCGCCTCGGCCCTGAAGACCGGCCGGCCTTCCGATCTCCACCAGGAAGTCTACGGGCTCGGGATGGCCAACGTGGTCTGCGCCTTCACGGGCGGCATGGCCGCCTCGGGGTCGATCAGCCGCTCGGCCCTCAATGTCGCCAGCGGCGCCCGCACGGCGCTGGCCTCGCTGCTCTGCGGCGTGTTCATCCTCGGCGCGCTCTTCCTCGCCCGCCCGGTCGTCGCCGTCGTGCCGCTCTCGACCTTGGCGATCCTCGTCATCCTGGCGGAGATCGAGCTGGCGAACCTTTCCGCGGTGAAGCTGATCCTGAAATCCGGCGCGCAGGACCGCACGGTCTTCCTCGCCACCTTCGCGACCGCGCTGCTCGCGCCCCTCGACGTCGCGATCTTCCTCGGCACGGCGGTCGCGGTGGCCTTCTACCTGCGCCAGACCTCCACGCCCGAAGTCGTCGAGTATGACTTCTCCGAATCCGGCGAAATCCTGGAACGTCCGAAGGGCCAGGCCACGACGGGTATCTCGATCCTGCACGTGGAAGGCAGCCTGCACTTCGGCGCGACCCAGGCCTTCCACGAACACCTGCGCCGCGCCTCGTCCGATCCGAACTTGAAGGTGCTCGTGCTGAAGTTCCGCGAAGCCCTCCACCTCGACGCCAACGGAGTCCTGCTCCTGCGCGATCTGGCCGAGACGCTGAAGTCCGATGGCCGCCACCTGATCCTCTGCGAAGCGAAGGCCGACACGATGCGCATCATCGTCAACGCCGGCCTCGACCGCGCGGTCGGGCCGGAGAACGTCTTCCCGTTCGATGAAGCCCAACCGAACCTCGCCTTGGCCCAGGCGGTCCGCCGGGCCCGCGAGCTCGCCGGCGGCGGCCAGGCGGTCCTGCGTATCGTGACCGCGCCTCACCCCGACCTGCCCAAGCCCGCCTCGGCATCAGGCGAAGACTGGCAGATTTGAACAGGGCCGCCTTTTTTCCTCCATCCGGACCATCGTCACCGAGGTATTACGGAGGTTTTTGAATTCTGGCTTGAAGCCTGTCCCTGAGTCCCCCTTTTGAGGGGGTCGGTTCGCCCGACTCCAACTCTCTTATACCAGCACCATGAGCCACTACAGCGAAATCCAAAAGCACCTCGG
>JBIKIO010000089.1:0-5715 GCA_044361555.1 Opitutales bacterium | reverse complement strand
TAGTCATGAACCGCCTCTGGATGCAGTTCTTCGGCACCGCGCTGAGCAAGAACCCTGGCGACCTCGGCGCCCAAGGCGAACTCCCGCCCAACCAGGCGCTGCTGGATTGGCTGGCCGTCGAATTCGTGGAAGCCAAATGGGACATGAAGCACATGGTCCGCCTCATCGTGAACAGCGAAGCGTATCGTCGCAGTTCCGTGGCGACACCCGCGCAGACCGCCGCCGACCCTTACAACCGCGAAGTCGGCCGCCAGAGCCCCTATCGCCTCGATGCCGAACTCGTGCGCGACAACGCCCTAGCCATTGCCGGCCTACTCGCCCCCAAGATCGGCGGCCCGAGCGTGAAGCCCTACCAGCCAGACCGCTACTGGGAGAACCTTAACTTCCCCGTGCGCGAATACATGGCCGACAAGGATGAGTCGCAGTATCGCCGAGGGCTCTATGTCTGGTGGCAACGCAGCTTCCTGCATCCGAGCATGCTCGCCTTCGACGCACCTAGTCGTGAGGAATCTTGCACCGACCGCACGCGCTCCAACATCCCCCAGCAGGCGCTCGTGATGCTCAACGACCCGACCTACGTCGAAGCCTCCCGCGCCTTCGCAGCCCGCGTGCTCGCCGAGAACGGTACGGATGACGCCCGCCTGACCTGGGCTTGGCGACGCGCCCTGCAGCGCGACCCCGACGCAAAGGAACTCGGCTCGTTGCGCAAGGTGCTCACCGAACGCCGGGCCGCCTACAAAGCCGACCCCGCCGCCGCCAAGGAACTCTTGAAGGTCGGTTTCACCCCGCCGCCCGCGCAGGCCGACCCCGCGGAGCTCGCCGCCTGGACGCACGTCACCCGCGTGATCCTGAATCTCCACGAAACCTTGACCCGCGACTAATGATCCCGCCCGAACTAAGAGCCGCGCTCACGCGCCGTGCCTTCCTAGGTAAGACCGCCCAAGGCGTCGGCGGCGTCGCGCTCGCTTCCCTGCTCGGCCCGGCCGCTTCCGGCGCACCCGGCGTGCTCTCGAGATTGCCGCTCCCCCAGAAGGCCAAGCGGGTCATCTGGCTGAGCATGGCCGGCGGCCCTTCGCACCTCGAGACCTTCGACCCCAAGCCCAAGCTCGCCGAAATGCATGGGCAGCCCATGCCGGAAAGCTTCACCAAAGGCCAACAGCTCGCCCAGCTCCAGGGCCAGAAGCTCACCTGCTTCGGACCGCAGCATAAGTTCGCCAAGTTCGGCCGCAACCAGACCGAGATCTGCGAACTCTTCCCGCAGATCGGCTCCGTCATCGACGACGTCTGCCTTATCAGGTCCATGACCACGGATGCGATCAATCATGACCCCGCCCACATGTTCATGAACACCGGGTCGCAGATTGCGGGCCGCCCCAGCATGGGCTCATGGGTGACTTACGGCCTCGGCGTCGAATCCGAAGACCTGCCAGGGTTTGTGGTGCTGACCTCGCTCGGCAAAGGTGGCCAAAACCAGCCCATCGCCGCGCGCCAATGGAGCAGCGGCTTCCTCCCCTCCAAGCATCAAGGCGTGCAGCTCCGCTCCAAGGGCGACCCCGTGATGTACCTGACCAATCCACCCGGCGTCTCACGCGACGCCCAAGGCGGTGACGTCGACGCCATCGCCGCGCTGAATCTCCATCGCGACAAGGTCGTCGCCGACCCCGAAGTCGCCACGCGCATCGCCCAATATGAGATGGCGTTCAAGATGCAGGCCAGCGTGCCCAAGCTCATGGACGTATCCGCCGAAGACCCAAAGACCCTCGCCCTCTACGGTTGCGTGCCCGGCGACGGCTCTTTCGCGGCCAACTGCTTGCTCGCGCGTCGCCTCGCCGAACGCGGTGTGCGCTTCATCCAGCTCTACCATAAGGACTGGGACCACCATGGCGGTATCAAGGATGGCATCGCACTCAAGGCTGCCGAAATTGACCGCGCCTGCATGGCGCTCATCACCGACCTTAAGCAGCGCGGCATGCTCGACGATACCCTGATCGTGTGGGCCGGCGAGTTCGGCCGGACCCCCATGTCGCAAGGCGGTAGCGGCCGCGACCACCACAGTAAGGCGATGACTGTCTGGATGTCCGGGGCCGGCATCAAGGGCGGTATCGTCCACGGTCAGACCGACGAGCTCGGCTACGCCGCCGTCGACAAAGTCACTACCGTGCACGACCTGCACGCCACCATGTTGCATCAGCTCGGCATCAATCACGAAGCCTTCACGATCAAGTTCCAGGGCCTCGACGCCAAGCTTACCGGTGTCGAACCCAGCAAGCCCATCAAAGAGATCATCGCTTGATGTTTTCCGGCCTCCGCCAGATTCATCGTCGTTCTTTCATCGGCAACACCAGCCGCGGACTCGGCGCCGTCGCGCTGGCGTCGCTCCTTGGCCGCACCGGACTCGAAGCCGCACCGGGCGTCTTCTCAAAACTCCCCCTCCCCCAGAAAGCGAAGCGTGTCATCTGGCTGACCATGGCCGGCGGCCCATCGCAGCTCGAGCTCTTCGATCATAAGCCTAAGCTGGCCGAGATGGACGGCAAGGGGATGCCGGAAAGCTTCACCACCGGCCAGCAACTCGCCCAGCTCCAAGGCCAGAAGCTCATCTGCCAGGGCCCGCAGTTCAAGTTCTCGAAGCACGGGAAGAACGGCACCGAACTCTCGGAGCTCCTCCCGCATATCGGCTCGGTCGCCGACGATATCTGCGTCATCCGCTCGATGACCACGGATGCGATCAACCACGACCCCGCCCACATGTTCATGAACACCGGGTCGCAGATCGCCGGGCGCCCGAGCATGGGTTCCTGGGTGACCTACGGACTGGGCTCCGAAGCCGAAGACCTGCCGGGGTTCGTCGTGTTGGTCTCCACCGGCAAGGGCCGTTCGCCCCAGCCCATCGCCGCGCGTCAATGGAGCAGCGGCTTCCTCCCCTCCAAACATCAAGGCGTCCAGCTGCGCTCCCAAGGGGATCCGGTCCTTTACCTTAACAACCCGCCCGGCATCTCGCGTGCCTCGCAGCAAGGCGACGTCGAAGCAATCAACCGCCTCAACCAGGTCCGCGCCGGCGAAGTCAGCGACACTGAGGTCGCCACCCGCATCGCCCAGTATGAGATGGCGTTCCGGATGCAGGCCAGCGTGCCCGGCCTCATGGACGTCTCGGGCGAATCCGCCCAGACCCTCGCCCTCTACGGCTGCCAGCCCGGCGACGGCTCCTTCGCGTCCAACTGCCTGCTCGCGCGTCGTCTGACCGAACGCGGCAGCCGCTTCATCCAACTCTACCATCGCGACTGGGATCACCACAGCCTGCTGAAGGAAGAACTCCCGCTGCGCGCCAAGGAAGTTGACCGCGCCTGCATGGCGCTCATCACCGACCTCAAGCAGCGCGGGATGTTCGAAGACACTCTCATCGTGTGGAGCGGCGAGTTCGGCCGCACGCCGATGAAACAAGGCGACAAAGGGCCCGTCGGGCGCGACCACCACAACAAGGCCATGTCCATGTGGCTCGCCGGTGCCGGCGTGAAGGGTGGCCTGACCCACGGAGCGACCGACGAACTCGGCTACGCCGCGACGGATAAAGTCTGCACGGTCCATGACCTGCATGCCACCATGCTTCATCAGCTCGGCATCAAACATGACGCCTTCTCGATCAAGTTCCAGGGCCTCGACGCGAAACTCACCGGAGTGGAACCGAGTAAGGTGATTAAGGAGGTCCTGATTTAGAGGCAGGGCCAGAGAGAGGCAGTGCAAAGGTGCAAATGCGGCGGTGCCGCGTGCAAAGGTGCAAAAGTGAGACACAGCGCTCAAAGGGAGACCGGAAACCGGATAGTTTGCTGGGGGCATAATTCGAGGGCACGAGGGGCTGGCGCCTGGGTTCCGGTGGCTGGAGGCTGAATGGCTGACACCCGAAAGGCCGACGACTGTGGCCGTCACCCGTCACCTGGAAATACGCAGCCACAACTAGGGCAGCACGCGGTGCTGCCCCTACCTCAATACCGATCAAACCTCCCGGTCTCCGGTCTCCCTTTGAGCGCTGTAGCCACCCTCTGTCATCGATTCAGTCCTCTGTCATCGATCCAGTCATCTTCTCTTCAATTCAGCCCTCCATTCAGCCCTCAACGCAGTCCTCCATTCAGTCCTCCATCCTACAATATCCCCCTTCCCCTCCTTGCCTCGGGCCCTCCGGTCCTCTAGTCCTCGAGGCAACCCCATGCGCCTCGCCCTCGCCCTGCTCTCCCTTTGCGTCGCGCTGACCGCGGGCGCCCAGGAAAAATCCTCCAAGAAGAAAGCCGGTGGCTATCCGCCCGTCATCGAAGGCACCAAATCTGAGACGTATCGCAAGGTCGGCGACACCGAGCTCAAGGTCTGGATTTTCGAGCCGGCCGCCAAGGGGACGAAGCCCTTGCCGGCGATTGTCTTCTTTTTCGGCGGCGGCTGGACTGGTGGTTCGCCGACGCAGTTCGAACCGCAGAGCCGCCACCTCGCCTCCCGCGGCATGATCGCCATCGTCGCCGACTATCGCGTGAAGACCCGGCAGGACGCCAAACCGGCGGATTGCGTCTCGGACGCCAAGGCCTGCGTGCGCTGGGTCCGCGCTAATGCCGCTCGCCTCGGCATCGATCCGGAGCGCATCGCCGTCGGCGGCGGGTCGGCCGGCGGTCATCTCGCGGCGTCGGTCGCGACCTTGCCCGGCCTCGACGACGCCAAGGATGACAAGTCGGTCTCGTGCCTACCCAACGCACTCGTGCTCTTTAACCCCGGCACGGTCATGGCCCCCTTCCCCGGTCTGGACCTCAAGGGCTTCGGGGCCGGCTTGGACAAGGCCAAGTTCGGCTGCGAGCCGACCGAGATCTCGCCGCTGCATCACGTGAAGAAAGGCACGCCGCCCACGATCATCTTCCACGGCAAAGCCGACACGACGGTACCGTATACGACCGTCGAGAAGTTCGCCGAAGTCATGAAGACCGCCGGTAACCGCTGCGAACTTGTCGGCTACGAAGGCCAGCCGCACGGCTTCTTCAATAAGGCCAAGTATGCCGAGACCCTGGCGGCGACCGACGCCTTCCTCGTCTCGCTCGGCTACCTGCCCGCCAAGAAATAACCCCATGCGCCTCTTCCTCGCCTGCCTGCTCTTCGTCGTTTATCGGCTGACCGCCGCGACGCAGCCCAACGTGGTCGTACTGCTGGCCGATGACGCTGGCTGGGGTGATTACTCGTTCAACGGTAACCGGCAGGTCGCCACGCCGAACATCGACGCGCTCGCCAAGGGCGGGGCCCATTTCGATCGCTTCTTCGTCCAACCCGTCTGCTCGCCGACGCGCTCGGAGTTCCTGACTGGCCGCTATCACCGACGGCTAGGCGTCTACGGGGTGTCCACTGGCCAGGAGCGCATGAACGCCGACGAGAAGACCTTCGCCGACTCCTTCAAGGCCGCCGGCTATGTGACGGGCATCTTCGGCAAATGGCACAATGGCAGCCAGTGGCCTTACCACCCGCTCGCCCGTGGTTTTGATACCTTCTGGGGCTATACCTCCGGCCATTGGGGCGAATATTTCGACGCGCCGCTCGAGCACAACGGCGTCATGAAGACATCCAAGGGCTACATCGTCGACGTGCTCACGGACAAAGCCTTGCAGTTCATCGAGCGCAACAAGACGAAACCCTTCCTCTGCTACGTCCCGTTCACCACGCCGCACTCGCCGTGGTCGGCTCCGGCGAACGACTGGG
>JBIKIO010000088.1:0-5832 GCA_044361555.1 Opitutales bacterium | reverse complement strand
GGGAATACGGTCGTCGAGGAGGTTTTCCGGCCGACTAAGGAGATGAAAGAGAAGCATCAGCTCGGCGTCTGGACGAAGAAGAATCCGACGAAGGGCACCTTCCTCAGCCAAGCGACCTGGGACGCGGGCTACACTGACAACTGGCAGCAAGGCTCCGGCATCATCGTAAACGCGCCCGAGGCCAGCGACCTCACGCGCATCCTGGGCAATCACGTCGAGAACGCCGCCCAAGGCATCGACCTACATGCCGATCATGTGATCCTGGCCCACAACGTCATCACGAACTGCTTCATGGGGATGAAGGCGATGCATGGCTCACGCAATGTGCTCATCACGGGAAACCAGTTCGTGAAGAATTCCCTCTGGGCCATCGGGCTCATGCCCGGCGCCGCCGCCCACCCGGGCCAGCCCGGCAAGCCGGAGACAGCCAACGCCGATGGCGGCTCGGTCATCTCCGCCAACATCATCTCCGATTTCGGCCACGGGGATGCCCACTGGATCTGGGGCGACCAACGCTCCCCCTTCAAGTTCGACACGGGCCAGCAACCCGACGACCCGCCCCTCACCGACGTGGTCATCCAAGGCAACTTACTCCACTGCATCGGCACGCCTCGCTATCAGTACGCGGTCATCATCGCCGGAGCCGAGGGTGGACCGAAGACTCCACGCGGGTTGCGGTTCTCGGGCAACATCTTCGCCCCCGGCAAAGCCGGCGTGTCGAATCACGAACTTAAATAATAATCGATGCGACCATTCCTCCTATTCTTTGCCGCTCTGGCAATGGCCGCTGACCCGGTGAAAGCTCCGATCGTTCCGACGGACTTACCGCCGGAAATCAAACTCTTGGAACCGGGACTGAAACTCACCCTTCTCGTCGAACACCCTGATCTCGCCACGCCGACGGGCCTCGACGTCGACGCGCAAGGCAACCTCTGGACGGTCTCCTGCCACACCCACTTCCGCCCAGCGGGATACGTCGGCCCAATCCACGATGAGGTCCTGGTCTTCGACCGGCATGGCAAGAACCGCCGGGTCTTCTACGCGAAGACGGACCAGACGATGAACTTGAAGTTGGGCAAGGACGGCTGGGTCTATCTTTCGCAACGTAACCGCGTCCTCCGCATCAAGGATACGGATGGCGACGGCGTCGCCGACAAGGAAGAGAACGTGATCACGCTGACGACGGTCACGGACTATCCGCACAACGGCCTGTCGGGGATGGCTTGGGCTCCTTCCGGCGATCTGGTCTTCTCCCTCGGAGAGAACTTCGGCAAGGACTGGGTCCTCGCCGGGCCCGATGGCATCAAGCTCACCGGTCGCGGAGAAGGGGGCGTCTTCACGTGCCAACCTGATGGCGCCAAGCTCCGCCGCATCGCCAAGGGCTTCTGGAATCCGTTCGGCATCATGGTCCGCGCCGACGGCGAGATCTTCGCGGTCGACAACGACCCGGGTAGCCGCCCGCCCTGCCGCCTCATGCGTGTTCACGAAGGCGCCGACTATGGCTTCCAATGGGTCTATGGCCGCGAGCCGATCCATCCGTTCGTTGCTTGGAACGGCGAACTACGCGGCACGCTTGGGATGATCCACCCTTCCGGCGAAGGCCCCTGCTCCGTCGTCGAACTTGGCGGCGGCGTACTCATCCCTTCGTGGAGTAATCACTGCATAGAATACTTCCCGCTCACTCGTGCCGGCGCCGATTACACGGCGAAGCAGATCCCGCTGGTGCGCGGAGGCGAATTCCTTCGGCCGACCTGCCTTGTCGCCGGCCCAGACGGGGCTTTCTACTTTAATGACTGGGTCTTCAGCTCCTACCCGATCCACGGTAAGGGCCGCCTCTGGAAACTTGAGATCGATCGCGCCAAGGCCACTTGGCTGAAACCGTCGGCCGAGGCTCCGAACGCAGCTTCGCTCCTCGCGGATGCCCTCCGCTCTGGCCGGCAATCCTTGCCCGCCGCCGAACTCCTCGGTCTCGCCCGCGGTTCAGATCGCGTGTTGGCCGATGCCGCCCTGGCCGCGATCGCCCGCGCTTGGTCGAAACGCTCCCCGGCCGAACTCCGCGCCCTTTCGGCCGACGAACGACTCTGGACCCTAGTCGCCCTCCGCCGCCTCGACCTCGCCGACGACCGCTGGCTGCAGGCCTGCCTCAAAGACGAGTCCACGGAGATCCGTTTCGAATGCCTCCGCTGGATCGCCGATGGCGTCCTCAAGCAACACCTTCCTTACGTCGAGGCCACGCTCCGCCATAAGAACCTGGATTTCCGTGTCTTCGAAGCCGCCCTCGCCGCGCGCAATACGCTCCTCGGCAAACCGGAAGCGGGCGTGACCGATGCAGAGATGCTCGCGACCTACGTGAGCGACAAGGCGATTGCGCCGCGCCTACGTAGCTACGCGCTCCGCCTCATGCCCGAGACGTCGAAGTTCCTGTCGGTCCGACTGATGCGCGAGTTGATCGACTTGGGTGATATCGACTTATCCCGCGAGACGGTCCGCAATGCCATCGCGCGCCGCTCACCGGAATCCCGGGATCTTCTGGCTCAGGTGGCAGCTGACGAAAAAGCCGCCCCAAGCCTACGCGGCGACGCCATCGCGGGGATATCGGTCTCCGAGCGCCCAGAACATCTGGTGCTCCTCCGAAAACTGACCGCTCACACCGAGCAGACGGTCCGCCATGAGGCCCTCCGTGCCCTGCGCTATACGGCCCTCGTTGAAGCCGATAAGCGCCTGCTCGAAGACGTCCGTCTCAAGCACCCAGATTCCGCCACACTGGTCGAAGTTCTGTTGGATGCGTCGAAACTCGCTATCGGACGTCCTGCCTTCACCGACACCCAAGCCTGGCTCCAGCGTCTGGACGCTGTGCCCGGCCAACCCGACCTCGACGTCGCTCGCCGCCTCTTCGCCCACCCGAAACTCTCGCTTTGCGCCTCATGCCATCGCCATGAAGGCCGCGGTAACGTCGTTGGTCCCGACCTGACGTTGATCAGTCGCCAAGCCGATCGCGCCGGCATCTTGCAGTCGATTCTCGAGCCGAACCGCGAGGTAGCCCCGCAATACTTCCCGACGCAGCTAGGCCTGGCCGACGGCGCCACTTTCGTCGGCATCCTGCTCCGCTCTTCCGAAGTCGAGACCTACCGCGAAATCACGGGCAAGGAAAAGACCTTCCGCAAGAAGGACATCCTCACCCATGAAGAACTGAAGACGTCCCTGATGCCGCCTGGCTTGGCATTGACGCTGACCGATACGGAACTGCGCGACTTGTTGACTTTCCTTTCTCAACCACACTGACCCGCCAGAAATCCCCAGCCGTAGAGGCTGCCATCGCCCAATCTCGCGCAACGTCATCGATCGCCTTTCCCAATAGGCAAGCGACTTAGCGGACGGGTAAGTGTTCGTGCAGGAACTCAAACGTGCCCACGCCATGAATCATGTGACCGGCATTGAAGTATTCGATCCGTATCCGGGCAGGAATACCTAGCGCATCGTAGAGTCGACGCACCTTGGCATACTCATAACTGACCCATTCGTCCGTCCCTACGCCGTCGCGCTGCCCACGCTCTACCATGAAAGGTCGCGGGGCGATCAAGGCCGCCATCTCCGCATAGTTCGCCTGGCGAGCGAGATTCCATTCCCAGATTTCGTACTCCGGGGCGAAGAGATAACTCATCGGCATCTCATCGCTAACGCACTTGCGAATCCATTCATTAAAATCTCCACTACAGATGCTCAGGCAATACCCAGGCAGTAATGCGGGCGTCCGCATCGCACTCTTGCCCCCATAACTCAATCCGTAGAACGCAATCTTCTCGCGATTCACGAAGGGCTGTGAGCCCAGCCACTCAAGGATGCGTTGGTGCTGGCCATTGATCACGCTGTAAAGCGTTAGGCCCAAAGGGTTCAGCTTCCGTTGCAAGGTACGGAAAGCGTCGAAACCGCGGTAAGGGTTATGCGGGGCGAAGGTCACATAGCCCTGCTCGGCTAAACGAAGTGCGAAAGCCTGATAATAGCCGAAGGCTTTGGCCTTAGGGTCCGTCGTAAAGACGTCGGACGGCAGTCCTTCCAGGCCATGCTGACAAACTACCACTGGTCGACGTTCATCAGACCCAATATCTTTGGGCACACACAGCCAACCCCAGGCCATGACGCCATCCCAGACGTCGAGCGTGACCTCATATGCGCGAACCTTATCGTTCTCCCAGAGAAAACGACTACGGGCATTCATAGGCACATTCGGGTCGGGTAATTTGCCGATCACCTCCTCGATTAAATGCCGTCGATAAACCGCGGTGTATTTCGCAAATTCGGCGACATTAGCCACCGGCAGCTTTTTCCAGAAATTCTGGTCACGCTCAGCTTCGGTCAGCCCAATGAGCTTCTGCGAATAAGCCCCCAACTCTCGGACTTGCCGTTCCTGTCGAGTCACATCAATCGCCACTGGCATTGGCTCGCGGGGCTTGACATGACTTGAGATTTCCTGCGCTGTCGTTTCGCCCAATAACTTTACGGCCATATCACGCCCGAGGTGCCCGGCAGGCAGCACGGTCAACCAATCACCTGGCGCCAAGCGGCGGGCCTTCTCACCTTCGGCCTGAACTGAAGCCCAATCGGGGGCAGTCACGCGTCCGGGGGCGGCGATTGCTCGGCGACCCGGCGAGGCGGCCGGAGGCCCCGACACTACCGGGAAGCCCTCGTTACTAATGACCAGCGGACGCGGAGCGATTAACGAGGCCACCTCCGCGTCACCGAAATCACGGAGTAAACCGAAAACATTGCGATCGATAGGCTCAGCCCAGACACCTTCGCGCGGTCCAAAGTAACCTTGGACAAAGGCGCCATCGATGCGCGGATCGAGGGCGGCGGCATGCAAGGCAAGGAGGCCACCCTCCCCATAACCGGCGACGATCAGGCGCTTCTGGTCGGGCAAGGCTTTGCACCAATCCACCAAAGCCAAAGTTTTCTGGAGCTCATATCCAATGATATGACGCCCGAAAACAAAGGACTGTCGGTAAATCCACTCCCGATGCGGGACATTGGTCTTTATCCCTAACCGAGGGCTGTCACTGAACTCCGGTGCCCGACTGATGAGAGCGGGAATGATGATTTCGCAACCGTGTAACCAGGCGAGCTTCGAGACCATCTGCTCCGGCTCGGTGTCGGCATCGGGCAGGCAGATAACGCGGGCGAGAATCCTGCCCTTGGGGCGGATGTGGATGCCTTCTCCCGCAACCCCATCCAGCACCCGCCAACGCACACGGGTGACCATCATCTCATCATTCTCAGCAAGTAATGCAGGTTTCTTTGCATCTCCCACCAACTCCAGGGAGACTGTCGGCAGGCGCACGTCGGCCAAACCCAGGATATTTTTCAGGGTTTCACGATTAGGCTTACGACTGGCACGGGAAGCTTCGATGAGACGCAAAGCCATGCGATCAATCCCGCTCACCATGGCTGCCGAGTAATCCCCCCGCGCTTCCAGCGGCGTCGTGCCGGGCAGTGACTGAGCCGACAGGACACTTGCGCCTGCGACTAGCAATATACCCAACGCGTAATAAAAGCCTGTTTTCATTATTTAGTCCAGGGGCCGCCCTCCATTGGCCGCGCCACGCGCTGAGCGGGATCGGCAATCATATCCTTGGTGGGTTTGCGCTTCCAAGTAAAAGTGGCGGCACCAAGCCGTCCGCGGTCTGGCCACGCAGCAGCACAGCAGACAGGGTCAAAGCGGAGGCGGAGATAAAATCGCGGTGATTCATGTTATTTGGCAGACCGTGGGTTCTTGAGGAAGTAGAATTTGCCGTCTTCGGCCCCTCCCAGGAAATCCGGGATACCGTCCGCATCGAA
>JBIKIO010000085.1:0-5936 GCA_044361555.1 Opitutales bacterium | reverse complement strand
AATTGGTCCGCTCGACCTACGACATCCGCCCCGGCGAGACGGACATGGCGATGCTACCGCTGTTCGCGCTCTTCAACCCAGCCCTCGGCACGACGACGGTCACGCCGCTCCTCGATCCCTCCAAGCCGCTCGCCGCCGACCCCGCCCCGCTCGTGGCGGCGCTGATCGCGGAGAAGGTCACCTGCTCCTTCGGCTCGCCCGCGATCTGGGGCAAGGTCGCCGACCATTGCGAAGCGCGCGGACTGAAGCTGCCCGACCTGCGCCGCTTGCTCATCGCCGGCGCCCCGGTCTCGGGCGAACTGCTCGCGAAGCTCCGCGTCATCGCGCCGCGCTGCGAGACCCACACGCCTTACGGCGCGACGGAATGCCTGCCGGTCACGACCGTCGCGGCCGCCGAGCTCCTGGGCGAAGCCCGCCAGCGGGCCCTCCGCGGTCACGGTACCTGCGTCGGCCGTCCGGTCAGCGGCGTCGAGATCCGCGTGATCCGCGAGACGGACGGCGCGATCGCGACGTTGGCGGAAGCGACCCCTTGCGCCGTCGGCGAAATCGGCGAGATCATCGTGACGGGCCCGAGCGTGACGCGCACCTACGATAGCCTTCCCGAAGCCACCCGCGCGGCGAAGATCATCGACGGCAGCCGCGTCTGGCATCGCATGGGTGACCTCGGCACGCTCGACGCCGAGGGTCGGCTGTTCTTCTTCGGAAGGCGCGTGGAAAAGGTCCGCACCGCTGACGGCGACCTGCCGACCGAATCCGTCGAGCCCGCCTTCCGCCAACACCCGCAGGTCTTACGTTGCGCGCTCATCGGTCTCGGCGTCGCGGCACGACAGACGCCCGCGCTGGTCGTCGAACCGCGCGCCGGTTCCTTCCCTGCGACCGACGCCGACCGCGAGCGCTTCATCGCTGAACTACGCGACCTCGCCCGCATCAATCCCCAGGCCGATCGGGTGCAGCACATCGTCTTCCAGCGTGCCCTGCCCGTAGACGTTCGTCACAACGCCAAGATCCACCGCCTTCAGCTCGCCAAGGAATGGACCACCCGTCTCGCCCGATGAATTGTCCTCTCGTCCTCGTCACCGGCGGCGCCGGCTTCCTGGGCCAGGCCGTCGTCCGCCGCTGCCTCGCGCGCGGCTACCGCGTACGCGTGCTGGGTCGAACGCCAATGACTGGCGAACTCGCCGAACAGGTGGATTTCCTTCGCGGCGATATCGCCGACCGCACCACGGTCGACGCCGCCGTGAAAGGCTGTGACTACGTCTTCCATGTGGCGGCGAAAGCCGGCGTCTGGGGCGCTTGGGAAGAATACGTCCGTATCAACATCGCCGGCACCTCGAACGTTGTCGGTGCGTGCCTGGACCATGGCGTCCGCGCTCTCGTGCACACCAGCACCCCGAGCGTCGTCTTCAATGGCGAATCGTTCCGCGGCGCCGACGAATCCCTGCCCTACGGTGACAACTGGCTCTGCGCCTACGCCGAAACCAAGGCCATCGCCGAAGAAGTCGCGCTCAAGGCTGCCTCGGATAAACTGAAGGTCTGCGCCCTCCGTCCGCACCTGATCTGGGGCCCGGGCGATAATCACCTCTTCCCGCGCGTCCTCGCCCGCGCCCGCGCCGGCAAACTCCGTATCGTCGGCGACGGCGAGAATCAGGTCGACGTCACGCACGTCGACACCGCAGCCGATGCGCACCTCGGCGCCCTCGATGCACTCCTCGCCGGTCGCGCCAACGGGACGGCGTACTTCCTCTCGCAAGGCGAACCCGTGAAGCTCTGGGTCTTCATCAACCGCCTACTCGTCGGCGCCGGCGAAAAGCCCGTCACGAAACGAATCAGCCAACGCGCGGCCTACTGGCTCGGCGCGCTGCTCGAAGGGGCGTGGACGCTCTTCCGTCTTAAGGGCGAACCGCCCATGACCCGCTTCGTCGCGGTCGAACTCGCCAAGGACCATTGGTTCGACGTCTCCGCCGCCCGCCGCGACCTCGGCCTCAAGCCCGCCGTCGAGACCTGGGCCGAACTCGATCGTCTCGCCGCGACCTTGCGGACGAAGTAACGGGTTCGCTTGCCCCGGATCGCATTAGCCCCATCCCTCTTCCCCATGCCCGCCGACGGACTCCAGCCTGATAAGACTTTCCACGTTACCATCCGGACCTGGTTCGACCAGACCGACGGGCTCGGGATCCTGCATCACTCGCATTACGTGCTCATGATGGAACGCGCGCAGAAGATCATGTTCATCGCCTTGATGGGCAAAGACACCATCGACCCCGCCGTGGCTCCCGATGTCTACGTGGTCGTCCGCGACATCGACCTGCACTACCTCGTCGCCATCCGCCCGGAGTGCGACGTGAAGCTGATCCTCAGCGTCCGCAAAGTCCGCGCCGCCGGCCTGACGGTGGACGTCGAGTTCCGGAGCCCAGATCACGCTATCCTTTACGCCAAGGCTTCCCGCACGATTTGCCGTATGGACGGCACGTCGCATCAGCCCGCTGCTTGGACCGACGAGTTCCGGGCGAAGCATGAAGCGTTGGTGAAAGCGTAAACACGGAGGACTGAATTGAGGGTAGCGTAGAGGACTGCATGGAGGGCTGAATGGATGCGAACCACTCGCCCCCATATCTTTTGTATCTTAATCTGTTCAGTCCTCAACGCAGTCCTCCATTCAGCGATCCATTCAGTCCTCTACGCTGCGCGCAGCGCGGCGCAAATCCCACACGTCTTGCCATCACACCCACGCGCGGTGCAATGCTCTCGTCCGTAAAAGATGATTTGGAGGTGAAGTTTATTCCAACTATCCTCGGGGAACAGGCGCTTGAGGTCTTTCTCGACCTGTTCGACGGACTTGCCCGGGCTGAGCTTCCAGCGCTTCGCGAGTCGGTGGATATGGGTATCCACCGGGAAGGCCGGTACGCCGAAGGCTTGGGCCATGACGACCGAGGCGGTCTTGTGGCCGACGCCGGGGAGCTCCTCGAGTTCCTCGAAAGTCCGTGGCACGAGGCCTCCGTGCTTGGTCATGAGCATCTTGCCGAGCCCGACGAGGGCTTTGGACTTCTGCGGGGCCAGGCCGAGCTGGCGGATGAGGATCAGCACCCGTGCCTCGGTCATCGCCGCCATCTTGGCCGGTGTCCCCGCCTCGGCGAAGAGCGCCGGGGTGATCTCGTTGACCTTCTTGTCGGTGCACTGGGCCGAAAGCACCACCGCCACCAGGAGCGTGAAGGCGTCGGTGTGATCCAACGGCACGGGCGTCTCGGGATAGAGCTTCGCGAGCACTTTGCCCACGTGGTCGGCTCGTTCCTGCTTGGTCATAGGCTGACCATGGGCACCCCTCAGCCGATGGCAACGCGCCACGGGTCGAAGACTTATTCACACGCCCTCAGAGAGGTTGCCAAACCTTATGTCGAAACCCTGATTCTCTAATACCCCCACCCCCGCTTGGTGGGCGGTTGCGACACCCGTTTCCTCCTTCAAAAACCTACGTCACTTCCATGGCCCAGCTGCCCTACGACCCGTCTAAAATCACCCGCGAACTCGCCCGCCATTATGTCGCAGCGACCGAAGCCGATATCCAGGCAATGTTCGCTGCCATCGGAGCCAAGGATTTCCCGGAGATGTATGCCCACATCGACGCCGCGGTGAAGTTCCCCGGCGTCCAGGACCTCCCCGACGAGCTGGAATACCAAGCCCTCGCGAATCGCATGGAGGACCTCTCTAAAAAGAACTCCGTCAAGACCGCCTTCCTCGGCGACGGACTGCAGGTCTACCGCACCCACGAAATCGTCGGTCACGTCTGCTCGATCCGCAACCTGACGACCTCCTACACCCCTTACCAGCCCGAGCGCTCCCAGGGCACGCTGATCACCCACTGGATCTACCAGTCCACGATCGCGCAGCTGACCGGCTTCGAAGCCGTCAACTCCTCGCTCTATGAGCGTGCCAGCGCCCTCTTCGAAGCCGCCGTCTGCACCGTCCGCATGGGCGACGCCGAAGCCAACACGGTGCTCGTCGCCGGCAACCTGATGCCGGCCGACCTCGAAGTCCTCCGCACGCACGTCGCGGACACCTCGGTGAAACTGGAATTCCTGGCCCCCGATGAAGACACCGGTCGCCTGACCGCCGCGGGTATCGCCGCCGCCTCCGCGCGCCTCGGCAAGCAGCTCGCCGCCGTCATCTTCCCGCAGGTCAACTCCCTCGGTCTGCTCGAAGACGTCGACGCCCTCACCGACGCCTGCGCCGACGCCGGCGTGAAGTCCGTCGCGGTCATTGATCCGATGCTCCTCGCCACTGGCGGCCTCAAGGCCCCGGCCCAATACGGCCGCAAGGGTGCCGACATCCTCGTCGGCGAAGGCCAGCACCTCGCCATCGGCGCCAATTTCGGCGGCCCCGGCCTCGGCATCTTCGCCGTCCGCCACCACGCCGACAAGAAGAACGAAGTCCGCGAGACCCCGGGCCGCTTCGTCGGCAAGGCCAAGGACAACGCCGGTCGTGATTGCATCGTGATGGTGATGTCCACCCGCGAGCAGCACATCCGCAAGGACAAGGCCACGTCCAACATCTGCTCCAACCAGGCCTTCATCGCCACCATCGCCGGCGCGGCCATCCTCGCCCGCGGTGAAGCCGGCATGGCCGCCTCCTGCGTCGCCGGCCGCGACCAGGCCCGCCGCGCCGCCGCTAAGCTGCACAACATCCCGGGCCTGAAGGTCTGCTACGCGAAGCAGGCTTTCTGGAACGAGTTCAGCCTGATGCTCCCCGAGCCCGCCGCCGCCGTCATCGCCAAGGGCCGCGCCGCTGGCCTCCACGTGGGCGTCGACATCACCGGCCGCACGCCCTGCCATTGCTCGCTGCTCAAGGTCTCCTTCAGCGACCTGCAGACTTCCTCCGATACGGATAAGCTCATCGCCTTCTTCGAAGGCCTCTACGGCCAGTCCGCTGGCACGAAACCGCTCGCTGAGATTCCGGCCGCCCTACTCCGCCAAGGCGCCGTCGGTCTACCCTCCTTCCCTCTCTCCGAACTGAAGGCCTACTACTCGAAGCTCGGCGAACTCAACGTGTCGCCCGACACCGGCTGCTTCCCGCTCGGTTCGTGCACGATGAAGTATAACCCGCACATCAACGACTGGGCCGCGGGACTCCCGGGCTTCACCGGCCTCCATCCGCAGGCCCCGATCGAAGACGCGCAGGGCGCACTCGAACTCCTCTGGCAGACGCAGGAGTGGTTCCGCAAGATCACCGGCCTCGCCGGCCTGACCACCCAGCCCGTCGCCGGTGCCCAGGGCGAACTCGTCGGTCTCAAGCTCTTCCAGGCCTACCACCGCCACCACGGCCAGCACCGCGACATCATCCTCATCCCGACGACCGCCCACGGCACGAACTTCGCGACGGCCACCACGGCCGGCTACGCCACCAAGCGCAACCCCGATGGCTCGCCTTCGGGCATCGTGCTCCTGAAGTCCGCCCCCGACGGCCGCGTCGACCAGGCTGACTTCGCCGCGAAGATCGCTGAGTTCGGACCGCGGATCGCGGGCATGATGGTGACCAACCCGAACACCTCGGGCGTCTTCGAGACCGACTTCCAGAAGATGGCGGCGGAGATCCACCGCATCGGCGGCCTCGTCTACATGGACGGCGCCAACATGAACGCCATCGCCGGCTGGGTGAACCTCGGCGCCCTCGGCGTCGACGCGGTCCATAACAACCTGCACAAGACCTGGACCGTCCCGCACGGCGGCGGCGGCCCCGGCGACGGCATCGTGGCCGTCTCCGAGCGTCTCGTCGACTTCCTCCCCGGCTTCCAGATCGAGAAGCACGGCGACACCTACGTGGCCGTGAAGCCGAAGCACAGCATCGGCTCCTTCCACCGCCACTGGGGCAACTTCGCCCACAAGGTGCGCGTCTACACCTACCTGCAGCGCCTCGGCAAGGAAGGCGTCCGCCGCATGGCCGCG
>JBIKIO010000084.1:0-5939 GCA_044361555.1 Opitutales bacterium | reverse complement strand
TCGATCGTGTGCACGTAGCCGCGCTTCGGGGCCGGCAGCTTGCGGATGAACTTCGCCTTCGGGAACTTCGAGGGATCGTCGATCCAATCGGTCTTGCCGCCCTGGGCGCGGACCATCGCCTTGAACTTCTCGAGGGCGGAACCGTCCTTGAGGTGCTTCTCGACGGTCTGCTTGGCGGAAAGGGTCGAACCAGCGACGCCGGCGAGGCGGACGACTTCCATGCCGAGCTTGAGGACGAGGTCCTGCAGGTCTTCGGGGCCTTCGCCCTTGAGGAGACGAACGGCTTCAAGGACTTCCAAGCCCGTGCCGACGGAGTCGCCGAGGGGCTGGTTGATGTCGGTCACGAGGGCCACGCACTTGCGGTTGAGCGAACGGGCGACGCGGGTGACGATGCGGGCGAGCTGCTTGGCCTGCTCGAGGTCGCGGATGAAGGACCCGTTCCCCCACTTCACGTCGATCACCAGGCCTTCGCAGCCTTCGGCAAGCTTCTTGGAGAGGATGCTGCCCGTGATGAGCGGCAGGGACGGGATCGTGCCCGTCTTCTGGCGGAGCTTGTAGAGGATATCATCGGCCGGAGCGATCTCGCTGCACTGCTCGGTGACGGCACAACCCACGCGCTCGAGCTGCTGGCGGAACTGGTCCATCGTGGCCTTGCCCTTGAAGCCCGGGATCGAGCTGAGCTTCTCGACGGTCGAGAGGCAGAATTCTTCGTCCTTACCGTTCATGCCGGGCATGATGACGCCGGCGGCGGCGCCGAGGGGGCCCAGCACCATGGAAGTCTTGTCGCCCACGCCGCCGGTCGAGACCTTGGCGATCTTCGGCTGGGTGAGACGGTCGAGGTCGATGACGTCGCCCGAGAGGCGAAGCTCTTCGGCGAGGAGCGCGGTCTCCTGCGCGGACATCTGCTTGAAGAAGATCGCCATCGCGAGGGCCGCCTGCTGCGCCTCCGGCATCTCGGCGTCCATGATGGAGTCGACGATATGACGGATCTCGTCGGCGGTGAACTCGCCGCCATCCCGCTTCTTCTCGATGAGAGAGGTGAAGGAGGGCTTCTCCTTACGCTTGTGGTCCAAGATTTTCTCTGTCATAAGTAGTTAGGATTTAGAAGGTTAAGGCCATTCTGCTTCGGGCAGGGAGGCGTACTCGCTGTGATGTAAGATTTTCTTGAAAAGTCGAGCCAAAACAGGCAAGGCGACCCGTTTGAGTCAAAAAGACCCGCACCCTCCTGCGTTAGAAGGCGGATTCACCCCTAATTCGGCCTAGGAGGGCTTTCTAGAAGGAAAGCAGGACTTACCCCAGATGACCCTGATAAAGGGCGTCTGAGCCGACCAGGGAGGCCTTGAGGAGCCCCGCAGGAATCGTCACGCCGTCCTGCCAGCCGGGTGCCCCCGGATCACCGGAAAGCGGGGCCACGAAGGCGTAAAGGTAGTCGGCGGAACCCGCCATGAGCATGGCCGACGCGAGACGCGGACCGGCCTCGACGAGCACGCCGGTGATCTTCTCCTGGGCGCAGCGCTCCGCCCAGACCTTCAGGAAGGAATCCTCGTCGCCGACCAAGGTCCAGACCTTGATACCCTCGGCTTCATACCAGGCGAGGTCGGACTTCTTGGCGGCGGCACCGAGGCCGACGACGATGGTGCGGGTGCGATGGGCGTCCTGGAAGAGATTCAGGCCGGTACGCCCGGCGGTCTTGAAATGACGATCCAAGACGAAGCGCACCGGGCACGACTCACCCTCGTCACCGCGGGCGGTGAGGCGAGGATTATCGGAAAGGGCGGTGTCGGCGCTGACGGCGATGGCCGGAAAGAGGCGGCGCAGGCGATGCACGTAGGCCTGGGCCGCCGGGCCGGTGATCGCCCTGCCCTGCCCGGCCGGCAAGGTCAGCTTGCCGTCGAGCGTCGACGCGACCTTGAGCGCGATGAGCGGCGCGCCGCGCGCGATCCAGTGATTGAAGATCAGGTTCAGCTCGGCGCATTCCTCGCCGAGCACGCCTTCGACGACCGCGACGCCCTTGGCGCGCAGGAGTTCGAGGCCATGGCCGGCATGGGCCGGATTCGGATCGCGGGCGCCCACGACCACGGTGCGGAAACCCGCGGCCAGGATGGCGTCCACGCAAGGCGGCGTACGCCCGTGCGTGCAGCAAGGCTCGAGCGTGACGTGCAGGACGGCGTCCGCGGCGGGCTTACGTCCCAAGGCGCGCAGGGCCATGACCTCGGCATGCGGCTCGCCGGCCTTGGCGTGGAAGCCTTCGGCGACGATCTGACCGCCTTCGGTGATGACCGCCCCCACCATCGGGTTCGGGTGCGTGCGCCCCCAAGCCTGACGGGCGAGCTCGAGGGCTCGCCGCATCGGAGGCTCGGAAGCGGGCACGGACACGATCAGCGATTGCGCTTACGCGAGACCGCGGCCGCCTTGGCGCTGCCGGGGGTCAGCTGCGGTTCGGAGTAGTAACGGAAACCTTCGAGCTTACGGCGCTCGATGGTGCGACCGAGGAGGACTTCGATCTGCTGCAGGTGGTGCATCTCGTCCGGCGAGTAGAGCGTGAAGGCTTCGCCTTCGGCGGAAGCGCGGCCCGTGCGGCCGATACGGTGGACGTAGTCTTCGGCGTGCTCGGGCACGTTATAATTGATGACGTGCGTCACGCCGCGGATATCGAGGCCGCGCGAGGCGATGTCCGTCGCCACCATGATGCTGAACTTGCCGGACTTGAAGCCCGCGAGCGCGGCGGCGCGTTCGGACTGGGTGCGGTCGGCGTGCATCGTGGCGACGGGCGTGCCGTGGCCTTCGATCCACTCGGCGATACGGTCGGCGTCGCGCTTGGTGCGGGTGAAGACGATGACGGACTTGTAGCCGCTCTTGTTCAGCAGGGACAGCAGCAGGTCATACTTCTGGAAGATATCGACCGGGTAGATCGCGTGTTCGACCGTGTCGGCGGCGCCGAGGCCCGTCCGGACGTCGATGGTCACCGGATCGCGGAGGGCCCAACCGGCGATGCGGCCGATGGCATCGGAGATCGTGGCGGAGAAGAGCAGCGTCTGGCGGTCCTTCGGGCAGTAGTTGACGATACGGGTGACGTCCTCGATGAAGCCCATGTCGAGCATGCGGTCGACTTCATCCATGATCAGCATCTGGATGGACTTCAGATCGAGGATCTTCTGCTCATGCAGGTCGAGCAGGCGGCCCGGGGTGGCGATGACGACGTCGACGCCCTCTTCGAGCGCCTTGACCTGGGCGCCGTAGCCGACGCCGCCGTAGAGGAGCGCGGTGCGGGTGCCGAAGTGCTTGCCGTATTTCTGGAAGTTCTCGTCGACCTGGACGGCGAGTTCGCGCGTCGGGACGAGCACGAGGCAGCGGGGCTTGCCGGCGGCGGGACCGAGAAGCGAGAGCGTCGGGAGCGCGAAGGCGGCGGTCTTGCCGGTGCCGGTCTGGGCGGCGCCGATGAGATCCTTACGTCCCATGATGACGGGGATGGCCTGGGCTTGGATCGGGGTCGGGGTCACGTAGCCGTGTTCGGCTAAGGAGCGCAGGACTGGCTCGGGCAGACCGAGGTCGGAAAACGTAGACATAAAGTTGAGTTAGAAAGCGATACGCAGGGGCAAAGGGAAAGGATAAAGGGAGGAAAACTCGGCCGAGAAGCCAAACCACCGCCAAGACGGGGCTTTGCGCGGTCCAAGGGTCCGGGTTTGACAATCCCCCCGAGATTCCCTGCATAGGACTTCCTTCCTTTCGAGGAGGGACGCACGGTGGTTGTAGCTCAGTTGGTTAGAGCACTGGTTTGTGGTACCAGGGGTCGGGGGTTCAAGTCCCCTCAATCACCCCACTTTGCATGAGCCCCGGAGCAATCCGGGGCTCTCTGTTTGGTGCGCACCCTACCCCTTCCACTACCCCTGATCAACCGTGCGCGCCCTTGGACTTGAAGTAGGCCTCGATGGCGTCGCGGATGGCTTTCTCGAGGACGTCATCCTTGGCCTTGATCTCGGCGTCGAGGGTCGGCTCGCCGACCTGGGCGCCGCGGCGGAACCACTTCTCCCCACTGAAGGAGAAGTGCTGGCCGTAGTAACTGACGTAACTGACCTTGAATTTATAACCGGACGGATAGTTCTCCAGGAACACGGAGGCCTTGGCGACCGGGTAGTCCGGCATGACCTTCACCAACGCCTTGCGGACCTCAGCGGTCACTTCCTTGGAGTCGCACTTGATCTTGTTATCCATGAAGCGCGCGTCGGCGAAATCGACGTTCATCGGAAAGAACACGCCCGACTTCATGCCATGGAAGGCGGTGCCCGGGACGCCGAAATAAAGCAGAGCGGCCGAGCCGAGAGTGACGGCCAGCAACGACGCCATCACGAGCATCGGATGCATCGGCTTCTTGAGTTCGACGGAGCACATGGGCGAAAGAGATAGATAGCCCTCGCCCCGAATCAATCAGATTGGGAGAGGGCCGTCGGCTTACTTCAGCGTCTGCAGATAGGCCTTCACGTCCTCGAGCTCCTGCGGCTTGAGGATCAGGCCCATCGGGGGCATCGGGGAGACGCCAAGCTTCTCGAAGCCTTTCGCGAGGACCTTGTTGGGCTCGACCAGGGATTCGTGGATGTAGGCCGGCGTCGCACGGGTGGCGATGCCATCGAGCGCGGGGCCGATGGCGCTGCCCTTCCCGCCCACCATGTGACAGATGGCGCAGGCGGCCGTGGGGTGCTTCCAGAAGATGTCCGCACCGCGGGCCGGTACGCCGGCCGTCACCGGAGCATCGCCCGCGACGGTGAGCTCGGAGAGACGGACGTCGTCGAAGAAGGAGTCGCCGGTCGCGACGTGCAGGAGATTGATGCTGGCCTTGGGACGATTGCCGCTGTTGAAGACGACCTCGACTTCGGTCCAATCCGATTCGCGCGCGGTGACCTTCTCGGTCTCGGCGCGACCGATGTGATCGTTGAGACTGGCCTTGCCGCGTAGCGCGTGGGTCTTGATCCAGGCGCTCAGACGATACTCGGTGTTCGGCTTCAGTGCGACTTCCGCGAAGAAGCTCGTGTCGGCCTCGGCGCGGGTGATGGCGCGCATGGCGTGCTTGCCGGAGCGAACGTTCTTCGGGTCGATGACGATGCCCCAGTTGGCGTCCTTGTTGCCGGCGCGAGTGCCGTAATCACGACGCTTCCAGCCGAGAGGCGTCTTCTTGTCGTCAGCGACTTCTTCGAAGCCGGGATTCGGCAGCAGGTTCGGACCTTCGACGTAGACGGCGGTCTTGTGCTTCTTGGCGAGCAGGCGGGCCGCTTCGTTGAGCCACTCGTCGGACTTCACCGCCGGGTCGGCGGCAAGCTGGCGCACGAGCGTCTGCACTTCGGGCGTAGTCGGGAAATCAGCGAGTTTCACGAAAGCGGCCAGGCGCGTCGCCGGCTGCTTATCAGCGACGACTCCCGCGCCGAAGAAGAGTTTCTGGGCGGCGGCGTCGGCGCCCACGGCGCGGATCGCATTGCGGCGTAATTCAGGCGAAGCGGAGAGCAAGGCGGCCTGATGAGTGGCGGCGTCGAGTTCACCGAGACCCTGCAAAGACCAGAGAGCGTGGATGGCGGCGACGTCGGTCGAGGATTT
The DNA here is from genome assembly GCA_044361555.1 of Opitutales bacterium. Taxonomy (GTDB): domain Bacteria; phylum Verrucomicrobiota; class Verrucomicrobiia; order Opitutales; family UBA953; genus UBA953. The sequence goes on along the minus strand of JBIKIO010000084.1, from coordinate 356 downwards.
CACGACGAGCTCGCGGAGGGCCGGGGCGAGGTCCGTCTTCTTACCTTCGACGATCAGGCGCTGGGCGCGGAGGCGTCCGTACTGGGTGCTGCCCGCGAGACCCGCCAGGAGGTCAGCGGAGGAATCGCCCTGCGCAGCCTTGGCGATGGCGCCGGCCTTGTCCCAGACGATGCGGTAGATACGGCCGCGGGCGTGGTCGCGCAGGTCGTTCTCGTGCGCGCCACCGACGCCGGTCTTAGCGTCATAGCCACCGCGGTTCACGCTCGGGGTCGGATTGTGCTGGATGATGAAGTTCTGCCAGTCGGCGAACCAGATGGCGCCGTCGGGTCCGACCTCGGCGAAGACCGGGGACATCC
>JBIKIO010000083.1:0-5993 GCA_044361555.1 Opitutales bacterium | reverse complement strand
GCGAGGTGGTCGCTGTTGACGCGCAGGGACTGGCCTTCGCGGTCGCACACGATCGGCGTGACGAGCGGGAGGATGTCCTGCGAGAGCATGGACTTCAGGATCGCGGCGTCGACCTTCTCGACCTTGCCGGTGTAGAGATGGTCCACGCCCTTGATGCGGCCGATCTTGGTGGAGCGGACGGCGTTGGTGATGGCGCAGCGCAGGCCGGCCTGGGAGAGGTTCTCGAGGACGGACTGCGAGACGAGCGCCGAGGCCTCGCGCGCGAGCGACATGGTCGAGACGTCGGTGAGGCCCTCGCCCTGGATGTCGGAGAGCGCGATGTTATGTTCGCCGGCGAGGCCGACGAGCTGCTGGCCGATGCCGTGCACGAGCACGACCTTGATGGAGAGGCTGCGGAGGACCGCGATGTCGGTGACGATGTTCGCGAAGTTCTCGTGGGACACGATCGAGCCGTCGACCGCGATGACGAAGACGTGGTCGCGGAACATCGGGACATACCGGAGGATTCCCCGGAGGTCGGTCGGCTTCATGGCGCGCTCACGCTGGCTGGACATGCTCAATCCTTATGGACTCCTCGGCGGGCGGAGCAATACTGATGACGCATGCCGAAGCCGCCCCGAGTCCGCCGCGAGACGGTACCGCCCGACCTCCGGGAGCCGGTGGACGCCTTCCTGGCGCACCTCTCGCTCGAACGCGGCGCGGCGAAGCTCACCACGGAGGCCTATGAGTCCGATCTCCTCCGCTTCGCGGCCCACTGCGGCCGGGCCGGCCGGACGAACTGGACGGAGGTCTCGCTGGCCGACGTCGACTCCTGGACACGCGCGCTCGATCGCAAGGGTCACGCGGCCGCCTCGCTGGCTCGCCGGCTCTCGGCGGTCCGTTCCTTCTCCGCCCATCTCGTCCGCAGCGGACTCCGCCGCGACGACTTCACCGAACTCGCCCACGGACCGAAACTCCGGCGTAAGCTACCCGGGATGATCAGCGCGGAGGAGGCCGCCAGGGTCGTCTCGGCGCCTGATACCGGTACGCCGCAGGGCCTCCGCGACCGCGCGATGCTCGAGATGATGTATGGCTCCGGGCTGCGTATCTCCGAACTCTGCAGCCTGGAGATCCAGGCCGTCGACGCCGAGTCCGCGCTCGTGCGCGTCACCGGCAAGGGTTCCAAGGACCGCGTCGTGCCCGTCGGCGAGACCGCGCTGGTCGCGCTCCAGGCCTACCTCAAGGCCGGCCGGCCCAAGCTCATGCGGCCTAAGACCGGGAGCGCGCTCTTCCTCAGCGCCCGCGGCGTGGCCATCTCCCGGAAGACTTTCTGGCTCGGGGTGAAGCAGGCCGCCCAGCGCGCCGGCGTCTCCGTGCCCGTCAAGCCGCACCTCCTGCGTCACGCCTTCGCGACGCACCTGCTCGAAGGTGGCGCCGACCTCCGTTCGATCCAGGAGATGCTTGGACACGCCGACATCGCCACGACGCAGATCTACACGTCGGTCGATCGCACGGCTTTGTCCGCCGCGCACCGTCGCCACCACCCGCGGGGCCGCGGGAAGGGGCGTTAACGGCCGGCGAGCATGAACAGGCCGCCGATCAGCGAGGCCGCGGCGAGCACGAACACGAGCACGCGCGTACCGAGGGGCAGTTCGAGCGGAGCCAGTTCCTCGTCGTCCTCCGTGGGGCGGACGACCGCCTCGCGCAGGATCGAGAAGTAGTAGTGGATGCTGATCGCGACGCCGATGAGGGCGGCGCCGAGGACCCACCAGAGCTTGGCGGCCACCAGCAGGGCCAGGACCAGCAGCTTGGCGATGAAACCGACCGAAGGCGGGATACCGGCGAGCGAGCCGATGCCGAAGCCGAGGGCGGCGCCGAGCAACGGGGAACGGCGCAGCAGGCCGCGGAGGGCGAGCTGCGGGCGGCGGTGATCTTCGAGCGCCGGCAGCGCGACGAGCGCCTGGGCGGTGAGGAACGTGCCGACGACGTAGGCTAGCAGGTAGAGGACGACGATTTGTTCGACGTCGTAGCCGAACGCGGTGATGCCGGGGAGGACGAGCGCGGCGGTGACGGCGGCGAGGATGAAGCCGGCGTGCGAGACACCCGAGAGCGCGAGCGTGCGCTTGATGTCGATCGAGGCCAGCGCGCCGAGGTTACCTGCGATCAGGGTGAGGACGGCACCGACGGCGAGCAGCGGGGCGATCTTGACGGCGAGCGGCGCGAACGGACCCGTCGCGAGGATGAGCAGGGTGAAAGCACCGGCAGCCTTGGAAGCCGTGCCGAGGAAGGCGGTGGTCGGGGTCGGGGCGCCCTGGTAGACGTCCGGGATCCACGCATGGAAGGGGAAGGCGCCGAGTTTGAAGGCGACGCCGCCGAGGATGAGCGCCACGCCCGCGAGCGTGAGCGGCGAGACCGCGCCAGCGGCCGTCTGGACGGCGAGGACCTTGCCGATCTGGGTGAAGTTGAGCGAGTCAGTCACGCCGGCGACGGAGCCGAGCGCGCCGTAGACGAGTACGATGCCCATCAGGAGCAGGGCGGAACTGAGGCCGCCCGCGACGAGGTATTTCACGCCGGCTTCGAGGGAGGCTTCGCTGCGGCGGAGGTAACCTACGAGCACATAGAGGCCGACGGCGGCCGTCTCGAGCGCGAGGAAGAACGTGACGAAGTGGTTCGACTGCACGAGCAGCATGAACGCGGCGGTGACGACCAGCAGCACGTGATGGTAGTCGGCTACGGCGGCGTCGCGTTCGCGCAGGAAGTGCTCGGCGAGGAAACTCGTCAGCAAGGCCGAGAGCAGGAAGACGGCGCGGACGCCGTCGGTCGGCAGGTTCTGGCGGAGCAGGCCGGCGAACGATTCGACATCGCTCGGCTGCGTCCACGGACCGCCGACGAGGCTCATGAAGGCGACGAGGATCAGGCCGGTGCGGGCGGTGACGGGGATCAGGGCGCGTAGCGCCTTCGGCAGCAGCATCGCCTGCAGGAGGCAGAGCAACGAGAGGCCGGCGACGGCGAGCTCGGGGAGGATGGTCAGCCAGTCGGCCGAACGGGGGGCCAGGACCTTGAAGGCCGGGTCGATGGCGGCGAGGAAGGAAATCATCGGACGAAAAGCTTAGCGTTGGGCGGGGGCGGCGGTGGCAGGCTTGATGGCCTTGACCGGCGCCTTGGTGTTGTGCTGCGAGTAGGTCGTGATGCCGGCGGCCACGGGGTTGACGGACTTCGTCACGAGCGAGGGCACGAAGCCGATCGCCAGCGAAGCACCGAGCAGCAAGGCGGCGGCGGCGCGTTCGGCCCAGCCGAGGTCGCCGAAGGGAGCCACGGCCCAGCGCTTCTCGAGCGCTTCGGAGGCGGGACCGAAGAACGTGGCGGCCACGGCGCGGAGCGCGTAGACGGCGGAGATGACGACGGTCGAGGCGACGATGGCCTGCAGCCAGAGCGGCTGGGCACGGAGGGCGAGGAAGACGCCGACTTCGCCCCAGAAGTTACCGAAGCCAGGGAGGCCGATGGAGGCCATGGTCGCGGCGACGAAGAACGCGGCGAGGACCGGCGTGCGCGCGGCCAGGCCACCGAGTTCATCGAGGCGGTAGGAGCCGGCGCGGGCGCGCACGGCGTTGGCGAGGAGGAAGAGCGCGGCGCAGGAGAGGCCGTGCGCGACCATCAGGAAGGCGGCGGCATCGAGGCCTTCAGCCTGGCCGGTGACGCCGCAGACCCAGATGCCGAGGAAGATCGGACCCATGTGCGCGACGGAACTCCAAGAGAGCAACTGCTTGAGGTCACGCTGCGCGAGGCAGATGAGACCGACGAGCAGGACGTTCGCCACGGCGAACCAGAGGAACCACGTGCCGAGCGAGCCACCGGTGATGTCGAGGCTGCTGAGACCGAGGAGGATGATGCCGTAGAGGCCGAACTTCTTGAGGGCGCCGGCGTGGAGCATCGAGACCGGGGTCGGTGCGGCGGAGTAGCCGGGCGCGGCCCAGGAGTGGAAGGGGAAGAGCGAGGCGAGCGTGCCGAGGCCGAAGAGCACCAGGCCGCCGACGGCGACCGGGATGTGCTTGGCGTTCTGGAGGCCCTGGGCGACGTTCTCGAACGTGGCCGCGCCATATTCGACGCCGGCGACGTCGACGGCGATGAGGATGCCCGCCAGGGAAGCCATGGCGCCGGCGGTCAGGAAGATCGCCATCTGCATGGCGGCCGGACGACGGCCTTCGCCGCCCCAGAAGAGCGTGAGGATGAACGTCGGGATGAGCGCGAACTCGTGGAAGAAGTAGAAGCCGACGAGGTGGTTGGTGCCGAACACGCCGAGCGTGCCGCCGAGCATGAACAGGATCAGGCCGAGATACGTGTTACGTCCTTCGACTTCTTGGTTGAGAGCCTTGATGCCGGCGGCCAGGCCGACGAGCGAGGTCATCGCGAGGAGGGGCGCACCGAGTCCGTTCAGCGCGAAGCCGAAGCCCCAGAAGCCGACGGACTGGAACTGCTGCGGCGCGGTGGCCGGATCCGTCCAGAGGACGAGGAGCCAAGGGCCGAGGACGGCCGGGATGGCGAAGCCGCCGAAGGCGAAGCCCGAGGTGAAGCTGCGGGGGAGGTCGCGGCCGGCGAGCAGGATCAGCCCGACGAGGATCGGGGCCGTGACGGCGAGCGCGAGGAGCGTGGCAGGAAAAGTGTCCATGAAATCAGCGGGCGATGAGGAACCAGGCCAGGAAGAGGGAACCGATCACGATCCAGAGCGCATAAGCGCGCGTCTGGCCTCGGTGGAAGGAACGGCCGGTGAGATAACCCAGGACGGCGGGGACGCCACCGCCGATCCAGCGCACGGCGACGCCGTTGATCAGTAGGAGATCAAGGAAGGCGATGAACTCGGCGACGCGGCGCTGCACGGCGTCGACATACCATCGGTATAGGCCATCCATCCAGCGGTGTTCGAGGAGGTGATACGTGCGGGGTGAGACGACCTGCAGGGCGTCGGCGCCGCGGACGCTGCCGTAGAACTTCAGCGCGCCGAGGAAGCCGATGACGAGCGAGAAGAGGCCGACGAGGGTCGAGGGCGCGGTGAGGTGGAAGGCGATCGCGTCCAGGGCGGGCTTGATCGGCTGGAGCGAACCGGCGGGCAGCAGGGTCGAGGCGAGGAAACCCCCGGCGACGGAGTAGACGAGGCCGAGCACGACGAGCGGCAGGGTCATCGTCCACGGCGACTCATGGGCGTGGGACGCTTCTTCGGAGTTGGCTTCGCCGAGGAAGACCAAGCGGATCATGCGGCCGCTGTAAAGGCAGGTCGCGAGCGCGGCGAGGGACAGGAACGCGAAGATCGCGTAGTGGTGCCCGTGGTAGGCCGCCTCGATGATGGCGTCCTTGGAATACCAGCCGGCGAGGAAGGGCACGGCGCAGTTCGAGAGCGTGGCGGCGATGAAGGTCGCGGCGGTGAGCGGCATCTTCTTCAGCAGGCCGCCCATCTTGAGCATGTCCTGCTCGTGGTGGCAGCCGTGGATGACGGAGCCGGCGCCGAGGAACAGCGTGGCCTTGAAGAACGCGTGCATGGCCATGTGCATGAGCGCGAGCTCGGGGTGGCCGAGGCCGATGGCGCAGCCCATGATGCCGAGGTGCGCGAGGGTCGAGTAAGCGAGGGATTTCTTGATGTCCGTCTGCGCGAGCGCGCAGAGACCGGCGAGCGCGGCCATGCCGGCGCCGGAGATCGCGATGAACTGCAGGACTTCGGGGGCGAGCAGGAAGCTCACGCGGGCCATGAAGTAGACGCCCGCGGCCACCATCGTCGCGGCGTGGATGAGCGCCGAGACCGGCGTCGGGCCGGCCATCGCGTCGGTGAGCCAGACGTGCAGGGGGAACTGGGCGGACTTGCCGAGGAAGCCGCACATCAGCAGCGCGCCGACGGCGACGGGGATGGTCTTGGCGGCGGCGGCGTGGTCCTTGAGCGCGACGAAGTCCAGCGTGCCGTAGAGCGAGAGGCACATCGCGATGCCGAGGATGAAGCCGAGGTCGCCGACGCGGTTGACGATGAAGGC
>JBIKIO010000017.1:0-19715 GCA_044361555.1 Opitutales bacterium | reverse complement strand
TGTTTCCTCCTGAGGTCGCGACGCCGTCGCGCCCCTACCCATAACAGGTGGTGGCGGTAAGCGTTTAGCGGTTGGAAATGGAAAACAAAAAGGGCGCCCGCAGGCGCCCTCATGAATTCCCCGTGTCCCCGTGTCACCTTGCCCACGTGTCCCCTCGCGGCGCTTCACCGCCCGCGTCAGATCTTCTCCAGCGACCAGGGCTTGCGGAGTTCGCGCGAGAGCATCGCGGTCGCACCGGCGTCGTCGATGAACTTGCCCGCGGCGCCGTCGAACTTGAGCTTACGTCCGGTGAAGACCGCGGCGTTGCCGAGGTGACCGATGGTGGTCGTGTGGTGGGCGGCCATGACGTGCGAGAGCGGACGGCGGCGGGACTGCACGCAGTCGACGAATTCCTGGAAGTGGTCGGTCGTGCCGGGGCAGCGCCAGGCGTCCGGACCGAGGTCCTTCTCCCAGAGTCCGGCGATGGAGCACTCCTGCTTGCCGCGGGTGACGAAGAGTTCGCCCTTCTCACCGATGAAGCGCATGCCCATGAACGAGCTGCTGACCGACATCTTGAAGCCGTCGGCGTAGCCCACGGTGTAATCATAATCGGCGTGGGTATCCCAGGGGCCTTCCCGGAGCTTGCCGGAGCCTTCGACGGACACGGGGAACTCGGCGTCCTTGCCCATCGCCCAGGCGGCGATGTCCGGATGGTGGCAGACCCAGTCGAGCAGCATGCCGCCGCCGAAATTCATGTTCCAGCGCCAGTGGAAGTGGAAGACGCGCGGGTCGTAGGCGAAGTCGGCCGACGGACCGACCCACATGTCGTAATCGACTTCGGCCGGAGCCTTCTCGCCCGGCTGCGGGGCGGGCGGCATGACTTGCTTGTTCGGGCCGGTGCCGACTTCGACCTTCAGGATCTTGCCGAGCATGCCGTTGCGCACGAGTTCGACCCCGCGGCGGAAATTCGGGGTGGAGCGCTGCCACATGCCCGTCTGCCAGACGCGGCCGTTTTCCTTCACCGCGTCGGCGATGGCCTTTCCTTCGGCCCAGGTCTTGGCGAGCGGCTTCTCGCCGTAGACGTCGATACCGGCGCGGAGGAGCGCGCAACTGATCACGCCGTGCCAATGATCCGGCAGACCGTGCACCGCGGCGTCGGGCTTCTCCTTCGCAAGCATCTCGCGGAAATCGACGTACTCCTTAGGAGCGGCCATGCCCTTCTTGACCACGTTCTCGGAAGCGGACTTCAGCACGCGGCGATCGACGTCGCAGACGGCGATGACCTGGACGCCCTTCTTGGACATCAGCTGACGCATGTCGCCGCCGCCCTGGGACTTCAGGCCGATACCGACCAGCTGCAGGCGGTTGCTCGGGGCGACCGTGCCGTCCTTGCCGAGCGCCGAGGCCGGGATGATGGACGGGAACGTGAGCGCCGCGCCGGCGAGCGCGGTGTTCTTCAGGAACGAGCGACGATTGAGTTGGGACATTTGGATAGGGGTAGGGGCAGGGGTAGGGGTAGGACAGGTGTAGCGTGGGATACGTTCCGTGGAAAGGAGGGAAACAAACTCGAGGACTAGAGGGCCGGAGGGCATGAGGACCTGAGGTTAAGGTAGGGGCAGCACCGCGTGCTGCCCTAGTTGTATCGGTATCGGCCGCCGGATGGTGGCCCGAGGTAGGGGCGTGGCTACGCCGCGCCCTCCTGCCTCTCTGTGTTCCCAACCGCCAACCGCTAACCGCCAATACCTTTTGACGAGTGCACGATGAATCGTGCCCCTACCTTGCGTTCACTATTCGGCGAACGCGCCCTAGGTCGTGACGCGGTCCCGACCCTACCTCAAGACACCCCAGCCAATGATCCGGTCTCCGGTTTCCCTTTGAGATGTTGGATCTCTGATCAACTGGCCCACTGATCAACGGGTCAACTAACGGAGTCTCGCCTCGTGTCCTCGGGCCCTCTTATCCTCGGGCCCTCGAACATGCGCCTCCTCTCCCTTCTCCTCGCCTCCACGCTCGCGTTCGCCGCGGACCGTCCCGCCGTCGATCACGCCGCGTACACGGCCGCGTTGAAGGATTTCCGCAAGGGTTCCGCCAAGTCCATCGACGCGTTGAAGAAGGCCGATGCTCCGGCTGCCGTGCGCCTCGCCGCGGTGGATGATGTCCGCGAGCGCCTGGTCGATGAGCCGACTTCTCCGCTCACCGGCGAAGTCGCCGCGCTGCTCGGTTCCGTCGACGTCGAGACCGCCAAGCTGCTGCTCTCCGCCCTCGCCGAAGCCAAGGCGTCCGGCGCCACCGCCCAGGTCGCGGCCCTCGCCGCCAAGGCCGATTCGCCTCTGCGCGTGCCTGCCGCGCTCGCCCTCGCTGAAGTCGGTGGCGCGAAGGCCGTCCCGGTCCTCGCCTCGCTCGCCAAGGACGCCACCCTCGCCGAAAATATCCAAGACGCGCTCATCAAGGTCGCCGGACCCGGCGTGACCGACGCCTTCGTCGCTGGCATCACTGACACCAAGTCCGATGTCTCCGCGCGCAATGCCCTCATCAAGGCCGCGGTCGGCCGCAATCTCCGCTCCGTCGCCGGTGCCCTGTGCGTCGCCATCAAGGAAGAGCCCATGCGCCTCGAATGTCAGAAGGCCTTGCTCAAGGTCGCCCAGCCGAGCGACCTCGCCGCCCTGCGTGAAGCCGAGAAGACCGTCACGAACGAGACGACCAAGGGCGCACTCGGCCGCCTGATCAAGAAGCTCGAAGCGGTGAAGTGAGGTAGTGGTTCGAGGGCCGGAGGACAAGTGGCCCCGAGGACCCGAGATGATGCTTTGGTAGGGCTGACCGCCCCGGTCAGCCGTGTCTCCAGGTAGGGACGCGTCGGTGACGCGTCCGTCCTGTCTCGAGGTAGGGTCAGCACTGCGTGCTGACCTAGTCGCGTTCGCCGCATGGTGAACGCAGGGTAGGGGCGTGGCTATGCCGCGCCCTGTTCTGAACGCAGGGCATGACGTAGTCCTGCCCCTACCTTCGGCCACCATGCGGCGGCCGATTACGATGCAGCTAGGTCAGCACGCAGTGCTGACCCTACCCATGATAGTTGGTGGCGGTAAGCGGTTAACGGTTGGAAATGGAAAACAAAAAGGGCGCCCGCAGGCGCCCTCATGAATTCCCCTTGTCAACGTGCCCCCGTGCCCACGTGCCCCCTCACTTCCGCAACACCCACCGCACGCCGCCGTCGAGGTGCTTGATGAAGTCCGGTTCGGAGAAAGATTCCTTGGTGTGGCCGAGCGCGGTGTAGAACATGCGGCCCTTGCCGACTTCCTTGCACCAGGTCATCGGGTGATGGTCGCCCATCTCCTTGCCCTTCTGCGGCGCGTAGGACTTCTCGTCGATCTCGAGCAGCACGACGTTGTCCTTGGCGAGATTACGGAAAGAGTACCACTCGTCCTTGCGCTTCCACTCGGCGCCGAGGTGGGCGTTGGCCGGGTGGTCCTTGACGATGGGACGCAGGATCGCGACCTGCTGGGCCGGGTGGCCGCTGAAGAGACCTCCGACCATGTTCGCGAACCACGGCCAGTATTTCTCGGCCGCGCCGGCGTCGGAAGCCGCGTGGACGCCGACGAACGCGCCGCCGTTCTCCATCCAGGCCTGGAAGGCCGCGCGACGAGCTTCCGCCGCCTTAGTCGACGCAGCCTTGGCTTCCTTGGAAGCGTCCTTCGCGAGGACGTCGCCCATCACGTCGCCCGTCGTGCTCATGAACGCGACCACGCGATATTTCGCCAGGTTCTCCGCCGTGAAGACCGCGGCGTCTTCGGTGATGTCGGCCTCGAGGCCTTGGGCTTTGAACTGCTGGGCCAGCAAGGCGTTGCCGAGCGGGATCGAATCCTTGTGACGGAAGCCGACGGTCTTCGAGAAGACCAAGGCGCGGTTAGGTTCGGCGGCCAGGGCGGCCACCGAGGCGAGGAGGAGGGCGAGGAGGGAGCGGAGCATTCCCCTAGTTAGGGGGCAAGTGGGCACGGGGGCAAGGGGACATGGGGAAACACACCGTTAGTTGACCGGTTGACCAGTGGGCCAGTTGGCCAGAGCTCAAACGTCTAAGAGGGAGACCGGAGACCGGATAATTGGCTGGGGTGCCTAGAGGTAGGGTCGGGGCCGCGTCACGACCTAGCGCGTTCGCCGAAAGGTGAACGCAGGGTAGGGGCGTGGCTACGCCGCGCCCTTTTGTGCAGGTAGGGACGTGATTGCCATCACGTCCGTTCGCCAAGCATGGTCCGACGTTTAGGGCAGCTGATCGGGCCTTCCGACGTCCGTCCGCCCACGGCGGCGATGGCAATCGCCGCCCTACCCATATCAGGTGGTAGCGGTAAGCGGTTGGCGGTTGGAAATCACCCAAACTCAAAGGGAGACCGGAAACCGGATGATTAGCTGGGGGCTTCATTCCGCCATCGATTCAGCCCTCTGTCATCGATTCAGCCATCGCCGGTTCAATTCAGCCCTCCATGCAGTCCTCAACGCAGGCCTCCACTCAGTCCTCCACATTCGTCTCAATTTTCTTTCCCCCGCTGACGCGCCCGCCACTCTCGCCCCATGTCCGAAATCCTCCTGACCCTCCGCGAAAGCAAGGCCTCCCCGGTCGGCTCGCGCTTCCAGGCCATCTGCGCCCTGGGTGATATCTCCACCAAGACCGCTAAGACCGGGTCGACCTATTACGAGGCCGTCATCGCGGACGCCTCGGACGACATCAAGATCCGCGTCTTCGGCGATTCCCCCGTCAAGCCCGTGCTTGTCACCCTCAAGGCCGGCGCGGTCGTCCGCGTGGGCGGAGTCGTCGGTGATTTCAACGGACGGCCTGACCTCAAGGTCGATTCCCTCGCCCCGGTCACCGATGCCGAGCGTTCCGACCCCGCGATCATGGGTCGCCTTACGCCCGTCTCGCAGCATGACCCCGTGAAGATGAAGGCCGACCTCCTCGGCATCATCGCGCGCATTCCGCACGCCGGCCTCCGTACCACCGTCGAATCCGCCTTCGAGGAGTATGGCGAGCGCTTCCACGACGCCGTCGCCGCCCTGGGCATGCACCATGCCTTCCGCCACGGCCTGCTCGAGCATACCCTGCGCATGGCCAAGTGCGCCGAGGCCCTCTTGCCGCTCTACCCGAAGGTCGACCATTCGCTCGCCGTCGCCGGCATCGTGCTGCACGACATGGGCAAGGTCCAGGAGTATTCCCGCCTCGAGCCCGGCATGGCCAAGGCCAGCTTCACCCGCGCAGGCAACCTGCATGGCCACCTCGTCCTTGGCGCCTTCATCGTGCGCGCCCACGGCACCAAGGTCGGCCTCGAAGCCTCGCTGATGGAGCGCCTCGAGCACGTCATCCTCTCGCACCACACCATGCGCGAGTACGGCGCCTGCGCCACGCCCTCGACGCCGGAGGCCGTGTTCGTGGCCCGCATCGACGACCTGGACGCCAAGCTTTCCGCCGTGGAGGAAGAACTGCGGAAAGCCCCGCCAGGAGCGGAGTTCATGCCCCTCCGCGCCATCGATGGCCAGCTGCTGATCACCCCGCCCAAGACCGGAGCCTGATCGCGTGCGCCTCGAAGAGCTGGATTTCGAACTCCCGCCCGAACGCATCGCCGCCACGCCCGCCGCGCGCCGCGATGGTTCGCGGCTCCTGGTCGTGCGCCGCTCCACGCGCACCATCGAACACCGTCGCTTCAGCGACCTGCCGGAGCTCCTGCCGCCCGGCACCGTGCTCATCCGCAACAACGTCGCCGTGCTGAAGGCCCGCCTCTTCGGCGTTCGTCCCACCGGCGGCAAAGTCGAGTGCCTGCTGCTGCGTCCTACGCTGGATCCGCTGGAATGGTGGTGCATGTTGCGTCCCGGCAAGCGCGCCGGCGATGCGGCCGGCTTCCTCGTCGACGGCCGTCGCGCCGTCGCCGTCGAGAATGCGCACGGCGAATACCGCGTGCGTTTCGAACTGCCGCCCGGCGAGACCGTGCAGGATCTGGCCGAACGCCTCGGCGAGATCCCGTTGCCGCCTTACATCGTCGAAGCGCGCAAAGAGCGCGGCCTCGCGCCCACGGACGACGCCGAGCGTTATCAGACCGTCTACGCCGATCCTGCGGCCACGCGGGCCGCAGCGGCGCCAACGGCCGGACTGCACTTCACGCCGGAGCTGCTCGAGATTTTGCGCGCACGCGGACACGAGGCCTTCGACCTCGTCCTCGACGTCGGCCCGGGGACCTTCCAGCCCGTCACCGTGCCTGAGCTTTCGTCGCACGTCATGCATTCGGAGACGTATCGGATTCCTGTGCGGACCATGCAGGCGCTGCGGGAGCGTCGTCCGCGTCTGGCCATCGGCACCACGTCCGTGCGCGCGAGCGAAGATGCGCGACGCAAGGTCCCGGGGTTCGCGCATGAGGGGGACTTCGTCTCCGAGGCCTCGCTCTTCATCCAACCCGGCGACACCTTGGGCTGCTGCGAGTATCTCCTGACCAACTTCCACCTCCCCAAGTCGACGCTCCTCTGTCTGGTCGGGGCGTTCCTGACCCCCGGGGACCCCTCCGGGGTGGCCTGGCTCAAGGAGATCTATGCCGAGGCTATTCGGGAAGAATACCGCTTCTTCAGCTACGGGGATGCCATGCTGATTCTCTGAAGGAGGGAATCGCTCATTTAGTCTATTATATGACTGATTTAGTCATATAATGGGCAATGCCCTAGGTTGATACCCCCCTCGGATCATGCCCTGAGCGCCCCGGTTTCAGGACCAGCCGGGCAAGTTCACCTCTGCGTCGCACAAACGACGGGAAAATGCACTTATTCACATTATTGATTTCCAATCTGAACAAATAGGGGCATTTTCTAGGGTGTAGTCCCTACCCGGCTACACCCCTTTTTGATGTCCGTCTCACCCCGACGAGCCCGCCCCCGCGGAGCCCTGTCGCGTGCCTCCCTCATGGTGGCCGCGGCTCTCCTCGGCGTCGGCGTGTCCCGGGCGCCCCAGGCGAAGGCGGCGAATCTCTACTGGGACAGTGACGCGACCTCCGGAGGAAATAATATTTCTACTGGAGCCGGCTTAGGTGGAGCTGGCACATGGGATACCTCCTCCGCCAAGTGGTTCGACGGAACCAATGATATCGCCTGGTCCAACAGCGCCCTGGACGTCGCCTATTTCACGGGGACGGCAGGCACGGTCGCCCTCGGCGGACCGATCACCGTCGGCGGCCTGAACTTCGGCGTCAATGGTTACACGCTTTCTGGGAATACGCTGACGCTTTCGCCTCCGACCGGCAGTGCATCGCCCGCCATCACCGTCACCAATAACGGCCGCTGGACTAACCGCGCCACCATCAGCTCCGCTTTGGCTGGGACGAGCGGCTTCACCAAGACTGGCAACGGCACCTTGGTGCTGACCGCCGACAATTCCGCGGGACTTTCCGGCGACATCGCGGTCAAGGGAGGAACGCTCGTCATCACTAACGCCAACCAGCTTGGGTCTTCGACGGGCACCGCCATCTCGGTCACGGGATGGGCGACCCGTGGCAACCCCGGCTATTCAGGCGGGGCGCTCGTCCTTCAGGGCGCGACTGGCGGAGCTGGCTCCGTCAGCGGCATCAGCCTGAGCCGCGAGGTCACCATCTCGGGCCGTGGTCCCGGTATGAACAATGATTCCGGTGCGTTGATCAGCATCGGCTACAACACTCTGGCAGGGGGACTTACGTCGGGTCATGGTATCGGTGAGACGCGTTTCTGGGCGACGCATGGAGCGACGACCATCAGCGGTCCGGTGAACATCGGCGCCGGCGGGTTCTCGTATTTTTACGGAAACGGAAACTTCATCGTTTCCGGCGTGGTCGGCGGGGCCGAGAATTCGACCGATCGTTTCTTCAAGACCGGCAGTCTCATCGGCAGCACCCTCTGGCTGCAGAACGTCAATAATTCCTTCGCGCAAGCCATGCGCGTGGATTCCGGCACCGTACGCGTGCAGGCCAATGGCGCGCTGGGAATCAGCAGAGCCGCCGAGGCCGTCGACCTGGTGAACGGCTCGTTGGAAGTCCGCACCGACGCACCAGCCGGTTTCGCCACGCGCAATATCCGCGTCAGGAATAACACCACCAACTCGGTCATCTTTGTCGACCGCGACGTCACCGGCCCACTGGGTATCGGCGGGTCCCTGATCAATCAGACCGTCACCTTCGGCACGATTTTGCGCGAGGCGGGTGGAAACGGCGCCACCATTACCTTTGCCGGTAGGAATGGTTATGGCGTGTCCGGCAGTACCACCGGACTGACTCCAGGGGATTATCGTGGTTACACGCTGACTAACAGCTCCAGCGGCACGGTCACGATCAATGGGGACGTTTTCAGGGCCAATAACACCACTGCCGCCACATTTACCGTTGGTGGTAACGCGGAGACCGTCATCACGGGTAACGTCCTCGGTTCAGGCGGGGCTCAGGCTTTGACGAAGAGCGGCACGGGGACTTTCACTTACGGCGGCTCTGCGGGTACGTACTCAGGGGCCACCACGATCAACGCGGGGACGCTTTCATTCAACAACATCGGCGCCTTTGCCGCTTCCAGCGGTATCTTCATCGGCAACGCCACCACGACAGCCGGTGCGCTGACCTATACCGGCGGGGTGGCCACCCTTGCCAGGCCGATCACGATCAACACCACCACGGGTAACGCTTATATCAACGCCAGTGGTACCGGCG
The DNA here is from genome assembly GCA_044361555.1 of Opitutales bacterium. Classification (GTDB taxonomy): domain Bacteria; phylum Verrucomicrobiota; class Verrucomicrobiia; order Opitutales; family UBA953; genus UBA953. Next base: position 11,049 of record JBIKIO010000017.1, on the reverse strand, counting down.
CGCTGACTCTTTCGCCTTCCACCCTGACAAACGGTGTCGGTGTCGGAGGTGCCCACACCATCTTTTTCGGTGGCACGAACACCGGCGACAACACCCTGACCGTCGCCATCTCTGCTGGCATAGCCGGCGCCACCAGCATCCAGAAGATCGGTGTCGGCACGTGGGTCCTGGCGCCCTCTGCCAGCAATGCATTCACCGGGTCGACGACGGTAAGCGGGGGCACGTTGAAGCTGACCGACGCCACGGCCATCGACCTGTTGCCTGATGCTGGAGCCGTTATCTTCGGTACGGACACGCTGACGCAAACCGCGGGAGGCATCCTCAGCTACACCGGAGGCGCCAATACCGAGGCCGTCGGCGCCCTCACAGGTACTGCCGGCGCTGGCACGGTCACCGCCGTTTCTGGCGCTCTCACTTTCGCCTCGCTCGGGACTCGCACCGCCGGTAGCTCGATCAACATCTCCAATTCGGGAACGGTGAACGTCACCGGCACGTCGGGTTTCCTTAATGCGGGCGTCTTTTTCAATGGCGCGGACTTTGCTTTCTCGGTTGCCGGCACCCTGCGTGCGCCGGCCTACGGCACGGACGCCGGCTTCGTCGATGCCGCCGCCGGCACGGCCTCCCTGACGGCCACGAGTCACAATCGCGTCACCGGCGCCATCACCGCCCAGACCACCGCCTCGATCAGCTCCCTCAAGATCGATGGTGCCAATAATCTGACCCTGGCTTCCGGCCAGACGCTCACGGTCGGCGTCGGGGCCGCCGCGGCTGGCGCCGGTATCCTGCTTGCCGGAGGAAGCAGTACCATCAGCGGCGGCACGGCGCTAGCCGCTTCCGCTGTCGGTAACGACTTCTCCATCCGCGTCGAAGGCGCGAACACGCTGACCATCAGCACGCCGTTGACGGTGAGCACCGCCGGCCTCACCAAGAGCGGCGTCGGTACCTTGTTGCTCGGCGGCGCCAATGCTTATAGCGGCACGGTGGCGGTCAACGAAGGCACGCTGCAGCTGGCCTCGGGAGGTCTGCTTGGCGCCACCGGCATCGGTCTGGTCGTCCGGCAGGGAGGGACGTTTGACCTCAATGGAGTCAACGTCGGCACGGCTGCTTCTGGCACCAACGCCGTCAACGCCCTTAACGGCGCCGGCACAATTACCAACAGCAGCGCCAACGCGGCTTCCCTGCGTATCGGCGAGGGTGGCACCGGCGGGAATTATACGGGCCTGATCACCGGCAACCTGGCCTTGGTCAAGGCTGGCGCCGGAACGACCCATCTGAGCGGCATCAACAGTTTCACGGGTCCGGTCACGTTGCTCTTGGGTAACCTCGATGTCACCCGCCTAGGAAACATCGGTCAGGCCAGCGGGCTCGGCGCCGGCGATGCCACGAGCGCCGCCACCAACGCGGCCAGCATCGTGATCAACGGCGGAAACCTGCGTTACGTCGGCACGAACCCAGCCGGCGCGGTGGAGGCGACCCAGACCCCTTCGGTCTCCATTGACCGTCTGTTTACCCTCGCGGGCAGCGGCGGCATCTACTCTTACGGTAGCTACGGCAACCTCGGTCAGACCCGCGCGAATAATAACGCGGCACTCATCTTCAACAACACGGCGGACCTCTCTTTCAGCGGTAGCGGGGTCCGCACCTTGACCCTGGGCGGTGACTCGACCGGTGACAACGAGCTGAGAATCCGGCTGCGCAATAACCCGAACGCCAACGAGGTGCTTTCCCTTACCAAGGCGGTCGAGGCAGCTCTCTGGATCCTCAACCCCGCGACATCCAATACCTATACCGGTGTCACGACCATTTCCGGAGGCCAGCTTAGGGCGGTCGTCAGCGGAACCGTCGTCGGGATCCCGACCAACAGTCCGATTACTCTCGACGGCGGCGTGCTGGAGGTCGGTGGTTCCACGTTTACCCGCTCCCTTGCCGCCTCAGTTGCCGGGACCGGGACTGTCTCTTTGGCCAATACGGCTGGCTTCGCCTCCGGGACCCCTGCGCGTTTGGTCGTTTCACTCGGCGTAGGCGCTACCGCCAATGCTGATCTTACCTGGGGTACGACGGCGGGCTTCGCGAGCACGACTTCGCTCGTGCTGGGTTCTGGTACGGCCCTCGGTGAGACCGAGATCACTAACGCGATCAATCTCGGTGCCGCCGCCCGCACGGTCACCGTCAATAACAACGGCAACACCGGCACGATGGTCACCGCCGGCATCATGTCTGGCGTTATCAGCGGGTCGGCAGGAGGCAATCTGATCAAGAGCGGTGGCGGGGTGCTTATCCTGGGCAACGCGAACACCTATGCCGGAAATACTCAGGTAGATAACGGGAACCTCATCGTCACTTCCATCGGGACGGGGACTTCGAGCTCGCTCGGAGCCTCCGGGACTTTCATCGCCAACATCCCCGCGGCTGGTGACCTGAATCCCCTTATTTACGTGGGCCAGGGTGAGGTCGCTAACCGTAATCTTACGCTGACGAGTGGCAGCATCACGGCAAACCGGGCTATCCGCATCGTCGCGGACGGGTCTGGAGCTCTCGTCTGGAATACGGGAACCTTCGCCAACACCGCCCGTGGCGATGCCGCTGGACGTGTAGTGGTTCTTGATCTGCGCGGGGCGAGCACCGAAGGCAACCAGATGAACTTGCTGCTCGCTAACAGCAACCACGCAACGAACCCGGCTGTTCTAAATCTGCAGAAGGCGGACGGCGGCACCTGGATCCTGAATCCGGCCGCCGCGAACACTTTCACCGGCAGCATCACCGCCGCGGGCGGTAGTCTCGGCCTTACCGCCAACGGTATCGGCGCGGCCTCGGGCATCACCATCTCGAACGGAGCCATCTTCGCCTTCGGCGGCGCGCTCTCGACAAACAAGCCGATATCCTGGGCGAACAATGCCACCGCCATCTTCAGCGGGCAGCACCCCATCACGATCACCGCCAATGTCACCGCGGTTGCCGGGGATAACGATCAGACGTTCAGCAATAACCTCGAAGGAGGCGCCTTGCTCACGATTGCCGGAAATCTCGTCAACTCGAAGACGACCAACAGAACCTTCAACTTCCGCGGGACGGGCAGCACGGTGTGGAATGGCATCATCCCTGATGCGACCGGTTTCACCTCGGCGGTAAATATCGCTCTCGCCTCGGACGCCTACTTGACGGTCTCAGGCGCGGCCAATACCTACACCGGCGGCACTACCCTCACCGATGGTATCCTGATCCTCGATAAGGCCACGACGCCGCTGGGCACCGGAACCTTCACGCTCCAAGGCGGCATATTGCGGGTCGGCTCGTCTCTGGCCAGCATCAGTCTGGCTAATGCCGTGACGGTCAGCGACCGATACCCCAAGTTCGACGGCGCCAAGGACATCACTTTCAGCGGTGCGGTCAGCATGGGCGCAAGCCGTGTCATCCAGAACGAGCTTTCCGGAGCCGCTTCGCTCGTCTTCAGCGGCACCATCACCAATACGGTGGCATCTACGCTCACGCTCATCGGCGCCGGCAATACTTCGATCACGGGCACTGTCACCACCGGCACCGGCGCGCAGGGTCTCACGATGCAAGGAACCGGGCAGCTCAGCATGACGGCTGCCAGCAACGCCACCGGCACGCTCACTGCCAGCCGTGGCACCACGATCCTGGGCGGCGCCAACGGCGCCTGGGGCGCCGGCAACATCGCCACCACCGCGGGCGGCATCCTGAGGCTGGACAACGGCACGACCAATAACAGCAACCGCCTCTTCAACACGGGCACGGTCACTATGACTGGCGGCACGTTGGACGTCGTCGGCAACACTACGGCTGAAGTCACGGGTGCGCTGACGGTCAATTCCATCGACGGCGTCATCACGATGTCGGGCAGCGGCTCGAGCCTGACTTTCGCCTCGGTCACCTTCGCCAATACTGGTTCAAGCCTGGACCTCTCTGGCGTCGGCTCGAATTCAGTCATTTTCACGACCGCCCCGACGCTCACCAATGGCCTGCATCCGCGCTTCTTCCTCGGAGGCGAAGATTTCGCGACCATGGCCAATACCACGGCAGTCTCGGCCTTCACTGGCTACGCGTTGCAGACGGATATCAACGCCGGGGCCACCACCGATACCTACAAAGTCGGTTCCGCTTATGTCACTGATGACCTGGCTTTTTCGCGGACCATCAACGCCGTCACGCTGACAGATACCACGGCCCGGACGCTCGGCGTCCAAGCCGGAGTGGCCGATGCCACCCTCACGATCACTTCAGGCGGCATCATCTCCTCGGGGAACGTGACGCACACGCTGGCCGTGCCGCGCCTCAATCTCGGTACCAGCTCCTTCATTCAAGTGCTGTCGGGGGCCACGCTGGACATCACCGGGGCCATCACCTCCTCAGCAAGCAGCCTGATGAAGGCCCTGCCCGGCACGCTCAAGTTGTCGGCGAAGCAATGGTATAACTCCACGACCAACGTCACTGGCGGAACGCTGACGCTTGCCGCCGGCGCCAACACGATCTTCCCTGGCTCAGGCGCCCTGTTCAATGTGGACGTCGGAGGCACCGTCGACCTCAACGGAAACGTCCAGTATCTGCCCAATAGTATCAGCTCGCCGGGGTCTTTGCCAGGTACCGGGGGAACCATCTCGGGCGCCGGAGGCATGCTCGTCATCGGAGCCGCTAACACCACTTGGGCGGGGACGATCTCCGGCGCAGGGCTGAATTTCGTCAAGACCGGCGGCAACGCGAATATTTCCCTGCAGTCCGCGCAGTCCTATACTGGCTCCACCACCTTGCTTGGCGCGGTGACGACACTCGAGAACGACGCGACGCTGCTGGGCACCTCGTCCATCGACATCAATTACGCCACGCTCACGCTGAGCAACGACAGCGGGCTCAAGACCCAGAACAACAACCGGATCGGCGATGCCATCCCGGTCTCCCTGCGAGGGGGCACCATCAGCTACACCGGCCGTGTTTCCACGGCGGCCACCGAGACCTTCGGCGCGCTGACCCTCGCCCAAGGCGCCAACACCATCACGGCCACCACGGGCGGCGGCACGGTGACTTCCGTCGACCTCACCTTCGCCAGCCTCACGCGCCAGAATAACGCGACGATCAATTTCACGGGGACGAACCTCGGCCAACAGGGTAATAACTCGCGTATCGTCTTCACCTCGCCGATCCCGACCACGAACGGCGGCATGATCGGAGCCTGGGCTGTCGCCAACCAGAGCGATTATGCCGCCTATAGCACCGGCCGGGGCGTCGGTATCGTGGGGCAGGGCGGTTTCGTCGGCTATGACGGCGCGCCCGGTAGCGGCAGCCTCTGGCAGATACCGGCCACCGCGGCGTCCACCACGACATTGCCTGGCGGAACCACGCATGTCGCGGTTCTGCGTCTGGCTGGCGCCTTCACCAACGACATCGCCTTCACCGGTGCGAGCGATGTCCTCAATCTCGAGCTCGGCGGCCTGCTGCGCAGCAACGAAGCCTTCAATTCGACGCTCGGCACCACGGCCACCCGCGGCGTGCTGACCAGCGGTAGCGGGGAGCTTATCACCTACAATCATGCGGGCACCCTGACGATCAACTCGGTGATCCAAGGCGCCACGAAATACATCAAGGATGGCGCCTCGATTGCCACACTCACGGCGTCCAATACCTATACCCTCGGCACCATCGTCAACCGAGGCACGCTGAACATCAGCCCGACCGTGACCGACGGAACCGTGGTGGTCATCCCCGCCGGCGGCCTGACCATCCAAGGCGGACTTCAGGGCGCAGGCACGACCGTCAACCTCAACGCCAGCAACGCCATCGCCGCGACGACCGACTTGACGATGAACGGCCGCGCCAGCCTGACCTTCGCCGCCGCCGTCAATCAGACCCTCAACAGCGTCACTTTCAATAATAACGGTGGTGATGCTAATCCGACCCTGACCGTCACGGGTATCCTGACCTTAAGCAGCGGCACCCCGGTCACGGCCACTTCCAGCAACGCGCACAATGTCGCCACCATCACCGGAGGCACGCTCGCCCTGGCATCGGGGGCCAACACCTTCTCCGTGGCCCCGGTCGCCATTGGCGCGACGACTTACACGGACCTCCACGCCACCCTCAACGTCGCGTCGCTCATCAGCGGGGCAGGGGCCTCGATCACCAAGACCGGCAACGGCTTGCTCCAGCTTTCTTCGACCGCCAGCAACTTCGCCGGCGGATTGACCGTGAACGCAGGAGGGTTGGTCATCGGTGCCGCAGGAAGCGGCATCGGCGCCGGAACCGGCGCGGCCGCGATCACTGGCCCCGTCGGCGCCGGCACGCTGACGATGGCCTCCGGGACGAGGCTGCTCCTCGATAACTCCAGCCGTACTTTCTACAACCCGGTCGTCTTCGGCGGCACCCCGACGTTCTCGAATAACAACGTCGGCACCAACGTCACCCTCACCGTCGGCGGGCTGATCACGCCGTCGGGCGACGCCTTGGTGGTGAACATCGACAACCCCTTCCTGACGGTCGCCTTGGCGGGACGTCTCGCCAACGCGTCCAGCATCACCAGCATCTCGAAGACCGGGCTCGGCAACCTTTCGCTTAACTATGCCGGCATTTCCGACTCCGTCGCCACTTCGCTCAGCGGTGGCGGAACCCTCGGCATCCTGCACGACGGCGACGGCGACGTGCACCCCGATGACGCGGTCATCGGCATCGGCGCGATCACCGGACTCTCCCGTCCCGCCTCGATCCTCGTAGGGCGCGCCGGCACCACCGCCCTTTGGAATCAGGCCATCAACAAGGTCATCACGCCGGCTTCCTTGACGGACCAGCTGGGCGCCGGCCTGGCCGTCACCAATAACAACCAGTATCAGCTGCGCATCGCGGACAGCTTCGCGCTCGCGACATCGGTTTCGGGCGCCGCCCCGATCTTCAGTGTCTCAACCGCCAGCAACTCCAACACCCTGGACGGACTTCGGCTCACGGGGGTCATCAGCGGGGGCGCCACGGGTTCTTCTGCGGTTGGCCTGACTAAGACCGGCACCGGCACCTTGGAGCTGACGGGTACTAATACCTTCGGCGGAAGCGGTTCGATCATCGATGTCACGGCGGGCATCCTGTCCGTCCCAAGCGATGCTGCCCTGGGTGATTCGGCCAACGTGGTCCGCCTTTCGGCGAACTCCGGCACCCAGGGCTTCCGCGCGACCGAGACCTTCACGACGGCGCGCACCTTCAACCTCAACGCCGCGACGGTAGGCATCGACGTCGTACCCGGCGCCACGCTGGTGACGACGAGCGCATTCACCGGCGCCGCTGGCAACGCCCTGCAGAAGAACGACCTCGGCAAGTTGGTCATTTGGGCCGATAACTCCCTACGCTCCGGAACGACCACGGTCGCCGGGGGCGTCCTTGAGGTCGGCCTTAGCGGCGCGCTGGGTTCGGGTCAGATCATCGTCACCAGCGTGGCCCAAGGCGGCTCCGCGCTTTGGCTGACCAACGGCATCACCCTCACCAATGCGATCCAGCAGACGGTGACGGCGAACGGCCAGGTCGGCGGCATCGACGGCACCGGGGGCATATTCTCTGCCAGCGGCAATAACACCATCAACGGGGCGATCACTAACTCCGGCGGGTTCAACCAGACCTACGGCGCGGCCAGCGGAGCGACCCTGAACTTCGGGGCGTCCGCCTTGACGACGCTCGCCAATAGCCCGTTCTTCAATGCGGTGGGAACTGGCGTCATCAACATCGCCGGCTTCAGTAACAACACTTCGGCTTTCACCAAGGTGGGGACAGGCACCCTGAACATCACGGGGACGTTCTCTAACACGGCAACCCCGATCGTCACCCAGGGAACCCTCAATATCAGCGGAGCCGGCGCCCTTACCGGGACAGCGGGCGCCATCACGGTCCAGAACAATGCGCTGCTGAACGTAGACGACACCGGTACGGCGACGACCCGCATCGGCGGGACCGTTCGCACGATGGAGCTGCGTAACGGCAACTTCACTTTCACCGCGAACGGCACGGCGGCTTCGGCCCTCCAGTTCGGCGCCCTGACGTCGACGTGGGGCGGCAACACGATCACCCTGAACAACGCCGGATCGGCTAACGCGACGCTGACTTACGCCAGCCTGACGCTCAACGGCGGCTCGGTGCTACGGCTGAGCAGCAGCCAGACTTTCAATAACTCCACCAACAAGGTCACTTTCGGCACCACGGCGCCCACGCTCACCAATGGCCTCATCCAGCGTGCGGTCATCACGGACGCTTCCGGGACGAATTTCGCCACGTTCAACGGTGCGGTCACCACCGGCAACCTCCAGGCCTTCTCGGCCTACACGGCGAGCGACGGGTCAGGGGTCGGCACGGATGTCACCTTCACCAACGTCAATGGCGGCACCGCCTACGGCCTCAACGCTTCCGCCGTGGCCGGAGTATTCTCCACGGCGCCGACCTATCGCGTCACCGCCGACACCGCGACCCTGAGCAACCCTGGCCTCAACTTCCGCGGCATCAACGCGCTGAAGATCGAGGGGGCGAACACGGACGTGACCTTCGCCACCGCCGGCGGCACCCAGCTGGCGATCGGCACTGGCAATATCCTCTCTGTCGCCGCTTCCCAGACGATTGGTAACGCCACGTTGGCTGCCGCAGGTTCCGCGCCGGTCGTCTTCTTCGGCGCGATCACGGGTACGGGCGCCGTAGCGACCGCCCCGGTGTTCACTTCAGCTGAAGGCGCCTTCCTGGTCGACACCGGCGCCGATCTCACCGTCAACGCGGCCTTCTTTAATACTCAGAACGTCACCAAGGGTCTGGGCGGCAACCTGACTTTCGCCACGAAGCAGTATTTCAACGCCGGCGCGAACTTCTTCACCATCAATGGTGGTACCGTTACTTTGGCCGCCGGTGAGAACACGCTCTGGCAGGGTGCTCAAGGTGGTACGGCCGGCCAGCATCTCGCAATCGGTCCAGGTGCCACTCTCGACCTGAACGGCAACAGCCAGATGGCCGGCTTCCTGCGTTCGCCCAATGCCACCGCCTTCGCTGGCAGTGGCGGCATCGTGGTGAACAATATTGCTTCTTCGACCGCGACCTTCGTCAGCGTCAATTCCGAGAACGCATGGGGTGGCAATATCTCCGCCGGCGCAGGAAATATCTCCTTCAATAAGGCCGGGTCGGGGACCATGTCGCTCTTCAGCGATAACACCTATACGGGCGGTACGATGGTCAGCGGCGGAACGCTCACCCTGCTTGATGAAGGGCGTCTTTCCGGCACCACGGCCATCACGATCAACAACGCCATCCTCAGCCTTAACGATGGAGGCACGATGGCCAACAGCGACCGGATCAACGATGCCGCCGCGATCTCCATGCGCGGCGGCAACCTGACTTTGACGGGTCGCGATCTCTGGAATAGCACGGAAACCGTGGGCGCCATCACCTTGGCGGGGGCGCAGAACAATCTCACCGTCACCGCCGGCGCCAACGGTGCCGTCCGCTCCGCGGTCCTCAGCGCCGGCAACCTCACCCAGAGCAACTTCGCCACCCTGCTCTACGGAAATGCCTCCGGCCAGATGGGTACCGCAAACCGCCTCGTCATCGCCAACGGCAGTAGCCTCCTGGTCAACGGCGTCATCCCCTGGGCGACGGACGGCGGCACCTTCGCCAGCTATGTGGAACCGTCCGCCGGCAATGCCGCGGGCGGCCTCGCCAGTCTGAGCAGCGCAGGTTACCGGGGCTATGACGCCTCGGTCGTCCCCACGGCGGGCAGCGTCACCCAGAATCTCCGCTTGGCCAACGCTTCCTTCGTCATCCCCAGTTCCAGTGCCGGTGCGGACACCTACGATGCCAACGCCATCGCCTTCAACACCAACGCCAATAATCAGACCCTGAGCTTTGCCGATAATGCCGACACGCTGAACTTGAACTCCGGCGGCCTCATCGTTTCTGGTAATTTCACCGGCAAGACCATCGGTTCGGCTGTCGGCAACGGCATCCTCACCTCCGGCGGCACCCAAAACAGCGGCATCGCCCCGCTCTACTTCACGGCTAACCAAGGCACCGTGATCGTGAACTCCGTCATCGCTGACAACGGCAATGGCGCGGCCACCCGGTTTGTCTTCACGCCCTTCAATGGCATGACGATTACCTTCAATGCCGCCAACACTTATACTGGCGGCACCCAGCTCAACGGTAACGTCAGCCATACAGGCACCATCGCTTTGAACTTGGCCGGAGCCAACGGCAGCACCAGCGTGGCCATTCCGAACGGCGATCTGCAGATCAACGGCGCCACGGTCCGCCTCGACGCCGCCAGCCAGATCCACGCCAATGTCGTCCCGGAGATCCGCGGCGCCGGCGCGCTCAGCCTCAATAACTTCAACCAGACCCTTGCTGGCCTGAGCTTCGTCAATGACGGGAGCTCGACCCAGGCCAACGTGAGTACCGGGACGGGCATCCTTACCCTGACCGGCGGCGTCACCGCCACCTCGAGCAACGCCGGACAGGTCTCCTTGATCTCCGGCACCGGCGCCACCGTCGCCGGCGCGGGCGGTGTCATCGCCGTCGACCTCGGCGGAGCGACCCGCACGTTCAATATCAGTCCGGTCACCGTCAACGGCAACACCACCGTCACCAACGCCACGCCGTCGCTCGCGGTTTCCGCGCCGATCGGCAGTTCCACGGACAACGCGACCGTGGGTATCACCAAGGCGGGTAACGGCTTGCTCCAGCTCTCCGGCGCCAGCCTCTTCGGCGGCGGCGTCACCGTGAACGCCGGCGGACTCGCCGTCGGCGGCAGCACCAACGTCACTTCGCGCGATGGCGCTTCTGGCTTGGTGACCGCCTTCGCCAGCGGTCCCGTCGGCACCGGCCCCCTCACCATCGGCGCGGCCGGCACCTTCCTCACTTCGACCGGTGCCAACACCCTGAGCAATGCCCTCGTCCTCGGCGGTACGCAGCTCACCCTGCGCGGCACCAATGGTCTCACGTTCCATGGCAACAACGTCATCACGACGCTGACCGGCAACACCACCGTCAACGTCGAGGCGCCGCAGGCGACCCTGACGCTGAACATGGTGCTGG
>JBIKIO010000082.1:0-6048 GCA_044361555.1 Opitutales bacterium | reverse complement strand
GGGTCTCAGGGAAGTGATGGATGAGGTGCTGCGAGAATTCGCGCCAGCCGACCTCCGCCACGTATTTGTCTCCGCCGATAACGCCGAGAAGTCCGGCGGTGCGCACGGCGTCGACGATTTCGAGCGGTGAGATCTGGCCGAAGTGTAGGTAGGGCGAAAGACGCGAGGTGCCGTCGAGCTTGGGGATGTCGCGGTTGGTCGGGTAATTCTTCACCGGGGCGGCCACGAAGTTCTTCAGACGCTTCTCGGCACCTTTACGCGTCGGGTCCCAGTGCTTCAGGAAGGCGGTGTCCCACTTGATCTTCGGGAGCAGGCCGAGCTTGTCTACGGCGACGGACTTGAGCGACTTCTCAAAAGGCGTGAGCTTCTTCGGGGCTTTGTGCGGGATGCCGAACTTGAGGTTCGCGAGGCAGTTCTTCCAGAAGGGCGTGAAGACCTGGAATGGATTACCGGCGAGGGTCTTCACGGTGTGCGGCTCGTGCAGGAGGTTCCCGTTGAACGATTCGGCCTTCACGCCGGCATTGCGCAACGAGGTCTTCACTTGAGTGTCGCGCTCGATGATCAAGGGCTCATGCCGACGATTCCAGGTGACGAGTTCCGCGCCGGTCTCCTTCACGAGCTGTTTGAGTTCGGCGAGCGAATCGCCGTGACGGATGACGAGCGGGCTGCCGGCTTTTTCAAATTGTTCGGCTAAGTCCAGCAGCGCGTGGTGCAGCCACCAGTTCGACGCGCCCCCAGGCTGCCAATGTCCTTCGGCCTCCGGGTCATGGATGAAGACCGGGATGACCGGCCCGCCGTGCTTCACCGCCGCCTCAAGCGACGGATTGTCGGCGAGACGAAGGTCCAGGCGAAGCCAGACGATGGCAGGGGAAGGCATGGCGTGAGTAAGGGGGGAATAGGGGCGGGTGCAAATGTGAGAATTTAATAGGGGTAGGGGCAGGGGTTGGGGTAGGGGTAGGTAGCAGCCGTGCAAAAGTGCAAATCAGAGCAATGCTCCTGTGCAAAGGTGCAAAAGTGTGACGAACAATGGGTAGGGACGTGATTGCCATCACGTCCGTTCGCGACGGCACATGAGAATGTCATTCGCCCTAGGCTAAGACCCGGCGACCTCCGGCCTCGGTCTCGAACGGCGGCGATGGCAATCACCGCCCTACCCAAGGCAGCCCCCGCCACCTGAGAATGTGTCTTTCCTAACCGCTAACCGCCAACCGCTAACCGCTAACACCTCTCGCTTGGTAAGCGTACGCTTACCAAGCGTAGCTCTGCTTCTTCTTCACGCGGCAGGCGAACTCGACGAGGAGCTGGACGGACTGCTCGACGACGTTGAGGTCGACGACTTCGCCCGGGGTGTGCATGTAGCGGAGAGGGATGGAGAGCAGGCCGCAGGCGACGCCGGGGCCGGCCATCTGGATGGCGCGGGCATCGGTGCCGGTCGGACGCGATTCGGCGCCGATCTGGTAAGGGATATCGAGGGCCTCGGCGGCCTCGACCATCTGGTCGTAGACGATGGGGTTGATGTTCGGGCCGCGGGCGATGATGGGGCCGCCGGAAAGGGTGAAGCGACCGAACTTACGGTTATCAGCGTCGGGGTGGTCGGTGGCGTGGCCGACGTCGACGGCGATGGAGACATCGGGCTGGACGCCTTGGGCGGAGACCTGCGCGCCACGCGTGCCGATCTCTTCCTGGGTGGTGGCCACGGAGACCACGCGGGCGGCGAGTTTCTTCTCCTTGGAGAGACGGCGGAAGGCCTCCATGCACACGTAGGCGCCGGCCTTGTCATCGAACGCGCGGGCCACGCCGATGCTGCCGCGGAGGATCTCCGGGCCGTCGGTGTAGATGGCAGGATCGCCGATGCGGACGATCGCGAGGGCGTCGGCGCGGTTGTTCACGCCGATGTCGATCCACATGTCATGACGCTCCGGGACGCGCTTGCGGTCTTCGGGCGAGAGGAGGTGGACGGCGCGCTTGCCGGTGATGCCGAGCACGGGGCCGTTGCGGGTGAGGATGTGCAGTCGACGGCCGGAGGGGATGATCTGGTCGTGGCCGCCGAGGAATTCGAAGTACAGGTAGCCCTTGTCGTCGACGTGCGAGATGATCAGGCCGATCTCGTCGATGTGGCCAGCGAACATCAGCGTAGGGCCGCCGTCGCCCTTGAGCTCGGCGATACGATTGCCGAGCGCGTCCTTGGAATACTTGTCGGCCGACTTCTCTACGTGGTCGTCGATGACCTTCTGGGCCGCGAACTCGTGGCCGGTCGGGGACTTCGCCTCGAGGAGTTCCTTCAGGAATTCAGGGTAAGTGGTCTGCTTGGCAGGCTTTTTGGACATGAGGGAGTTCTACCCCTCTGGTGGTAAAAGTCGAGCGAAGGCAAAGCCTTCGCAGGGGGCATGCAATGGGTAGGGACGTGATTGCCATCACGTCCGTTCGCGACGGTAGATAGGGGACGACATCCGCCCTAGCCTCAGGCCCTACGACACCCGGCTTAGGTCTCGAACGGCGGCGATGGCAATCGCCGCCCTACCCAAGGCACTAGGACAGAACGTGGTGCTGTCCCTACCTGTTGCATCCCTTGTCAACCGGCCAACTGGTCAACGGGTCAACTGAGTCGCCCCTCGTCCCCGTGTCACCGTGCCCACGTGCCCCCTATCGGGTCACCGATTCCACGGCGCGCGGGCTAAGAGAAGTCCCATGCCGCACCAGTCGGTGACGCCGGCGAAGATCAGGCCGCAGCCGACGAAACCGCTGAGGCCGTAGAAGCCGGGGTGGACGAAGGTGCCCAGCATGACGCCGGTGAAGACCATGGTGCCTGCCGTGATGCGGACCTGGCGTTCGATGGAGATCATTCCGCCCGCATCCTTGTCGATGGGGAGGCCAGCCTGCTGGCAGGAATTCGTGCCGCCCTGGACGACGAGGGTCTTGAGGCCGCTGGTCGCAAGCTTCTTTGCCGCGACGCGGGCCCTGCCACCGGAGGCGCAGAGGAGCACGATGGTCTTCTGATCATTGCCGGCGAGCAGGGCGCGGACGTTTAGGTCCGTGACGTTCTCGAGGGGTAGGTTGACCGCGCCTTGGACGCGTCCCGAGCGGAACTCGGCGGGCGAACGAACATCGAGCAGCAGCGCGCCAGCACTCGCTTCAGTCATGACGTTCAGGGGGTGGAGTTCGTCATGGCTGTCGGTGGCGAGCGCACCGGGGGCGCCGCAGGCCTTGACCGAACCGCAGGAGGTAGCCGCTGGGGTGATGTCCAGAGGACGACGCAGGGCGAGATCGCGGACATAGGTGGCACCGCTGACGTTGAAGGCCTCGAAGCCATGTTCGCGAAGGAGACGCGTGCCGACGTGGGCGCGGAGTCCGCTGTGGCAGACGACCGCGGTGGGCTTGGACTTATCGAGTTCGCCGAGGCGTCCGCGCAGGGTGTTGAGCGGGATGTTATGGGCATGCTCGGCACCGATGAGCTTGAGCTCGGCGCATTCATCGGCGTCACGGAGATCCACCACCTGGTAGGTCGTCAGATCGGCGTCGGGCTGGATGATCGGAGCGAGGCCGTCGAGGTCGTTCATCGCGGCGAAGGCAGCCATGTGCAGCGGGTCCTTGGCCGAGCCGAAGGGAGGGGCGTAAGCGAGGTCGACCTGCGCGAGGTCGCGCACGGTGCCGCCGAAGTGCAGGAACGAGGCGACGACATCGAGGCGCTTGTCGATGCCCGCGGCGCCGACGGCCTGCGCGCCGAGGATGCGGCCCGTGCCGGCTTCGTAGACGAGTTTCAGCGTGAGCGACTTCGCGCCGGGGTAATAGCCGGCATGGTGGTTGGCGGTGATGTGGACGGCGCGGGCCTGCACGCCACGCTTGAGGGCCGACTTCAGGGAGTCGCCCGCGATGCCGGCGCCGAGGCCGAAGACCTTGATGATGGCCGTACCCCAGGCGGCGGGCGCCTTGGCGGACTTGCCGGTGGCGGCGTGTTCGCCGACGAGACGACCGGTGCGGTTAGCGATGCCCGCGAGCGGGATGCGGCCGCGCTGGCCGGTGGTCCCGATGAGGTATTCCGCGGCGTCGCCGACGGCGTAGATGTCCTGGTCAGCCGTGCGCTGATATTCGTCGGTCAGGATGCCGCCCGTCGCGCCCACGCCGAGTCCGGCGGCGACCGCGAGCTGGTTGTAGGGACGCACGCCGAGGCCGAGGATGATGAGGTCGGCTTCGACGGTGACGCCGTTCTCGAGGACGACGCCCGTGGCCTTGCCGGCTGCTTCGCGGATGGCCGTGAAGCCGGCGCCGGAAATCAGGCGGATGCCTTGGCGGAGGAGTTCGCGACGGAGCGGCTCGGCCATCTCAGCGTCGAGGGGAGGGAGGACCTGGCCGACCTTCTCAATCAGGGTGACGTCGAGTCCGCGTTCCTTGAGCTGTTCAGCGACTTCGAGGCCGATGAAGCCCGCGCCGACCACGGCGACCTGCTTGACCGTAGGCAGTTGGGCGAGGATGCGGTCCATGTCCTCGATGTTGCGGAGCGAATGCACGCCCTGGGCGCGGACGCCGGGGACTTCGGGGATGAGCGGGGCTGCGCCGGGGGCGAGGATCAGCTTGTCGTAGGATTCGTCGTATTCCGTGCCGGCGACGTGGTCACGGATGCGCACGGTCTTCTTGGCGCGGTCGATCGCGAGGGCCTCGTGGCGGACGCGGACTTCGATGTCGAAGCGCTTCTTGAACATCTCGGGCTTGGCCACGAGCAGCTTGGCGCGGTCCTGGATGACACCGCCGAGGTGGTAGGGGAGGCCGCAGTTGGCGAAGGAGACGTAGGAGTCCTTCTCCAGCATGATGATGCGGGCCTTTTCGTTCAGACGACGGGCGCGCGTGGCGGCCGAGGCGCCGCCGGCGACGCCGCCGACGATGAGGATCTTAGGGGAGGTGTTCATGGGATTATTTGGCGAAATGGGAACGGATGCAGCCGAGGATCGTCAGGCAGCCGGCGTGGGCCACGCGGTAGCGGGCGACGCGGCCTTCGCGCTCGGCGGCCACTAGGCCGTGGGCGCGGAGACGCATCAGGTGCTGGCTGACCGTGGCCTGCGGGCGGCGGAGGCGAGTGGTGAGTTCGGAGACCTCTAGCGGGCCTTTTTCGAGGGCCTCGACGATGCGAAGGCGGTCCGGGTGGGAAAGCGTGCGGAGGGCCCCGGCGCAGTGACGGAGAACTTTAGGGTCGAGCGGGCTCGGCTTGGACATATTCAAGAGATTGAATGTGTTATTCCTGAAAGTCAAACGGAGATGAGAGTATCGAGTATTGAGTATCGAGTATGGGGGAGGACTGGATTTCAGGTCCCAGGTCTCGGCTGCAGGTGCGGGCGCAGGTACAGGTTCGGGTGTCAGGCCCGGGACCTGTACCTGAACCTGAACACCTGGACCTGATACCCGATGGCCGAGACCTGGGACCCGAGAATGGTTTTCCCGCCACCCGCCACCCGAGGCTGCCACCTGCCACCCGAGAATGGAGACGCTATGTCGTGACGCGGTCCCGACCCTACCCACTAAAGGTAATGGCGGTTAGCGGTTGGCGGTTGGGAACTCAAAGTGAGCTCCTTGCATCCGATCCATTCAGTCCTCCACTCAGCCCTCTACGCAGTCCTCAACTCAGTCCTCCGTGCGTATGGGTCGTCCCCTTGTCACCGTGTCACCTTGCCCACGTGTCCCCTATCTTACGTGTCCCCTCCGTAGCCTACGCCTTCTTCTCCGCCTTATTGACCAGCGCGAAGACGCTGATCGTCATCACGACGAGTCCGGCGTAACAGACCCACTCGGGCAGGCCGAGGAGTTCGGGGAGGCGGAGTTTGCCGTAGGCGCCGACGGGCAGGATGTTCGCGGCGACCCAGTCGAAGGTCAGGGCGTAGGCGATGCCGCCGAGGATCATCCCGGCGAGGCCCGCCAAGGCGTCCACTCGTCCGGTGGCGACCGCGGCGAGTCCCGTGCCGGGGCAATAGCCGTAGAGTACCATGCCGACGCCGAAGATGGCGGCGCCGAGGCCGACGGCCAGGAGGTTGGTCGCTTTGATGTGATACTGGGCGAGGTCCT
>JBIKIO010000081.1:0-6066 GCA_044361555.1 Opitutales bacterium | reverse complement strand
CACCGTTTCTCGAGAAGAACTGCGTCGAGTGCCATGACGCCGACGCCAAGAAGGGCGGCCTCGACCTGACGGCGTTGAACTCCGGCCTCACCGACCGCCGGGCGTTCGAGACCTGGACCAAGGTGCATGATCGCGTCGCCTCCGGCGAGATGCCCCCGAAGAAGAAGGCGCGCCCGGATGCCGGTCAGCAGTCGGCCTATCTCGGCGGTCTGGCCTCCTCGCTGGCCAAGCATGACGCCGCCCGCATCGCGATCGAGGGACGTTCCGTCGAACGTCGCATGAATCGATTCGAGTATGAAAACGCGTTGCGTGACCTGTTGCGCGCGCCCTGGCTCGACATCAAGGAATCCCTACCCGAGGACACCGAGGCGCATCGCTTTAATAAGAGCGGGTCCGCCCTGGACGTCTCACACGTCCAGATGCAGCGCTATCTGCTCGCCGCGGAGGAAGCCTTGCGTTCGGCGTTCGTGTCTTCGGTCGCCCCGGATCAAGGCAAGAGTTTCCGGCACTACGCCCGTCAGCAGGGCAGCTATGTCGGCAAGATGAAGTTCTCCGAATTCAACCAGTCGCCGGAGCGCGCCACTTTCCCGACCCTCGGCTTCACCGGTCAGCCGGAGGTCCGCGCGGGTCGCGCCCCGGCCACGGTCGGGAAGTCCAATCCCGCCCTACGTGATGAAGAAGGCGTCGGCGTGGTCCATGGCGCCTATGAGCCGGTTGAACCCAACTTCGGTAGCTTCCGCGCCCCTCAGTCCGGTCGTTATCTCGTCAAGCTCTGCGGCCACTCCGTGTGGGTCGGTCCGGGCACCACGAAGGCCAAGGGTAAGGTCCGCTGGCAGATCCCTGACCTCGACAACATCAGCAAAGGACGCCGTCCTGAGCCTGTGACGGTCTACGCGCTCACGCCGCCGCGCGTGCTCCGACGAATCGGCACCATCGACCTCGGCGCCGACGTCACCGTCGCGGAGCTCGATGTGTATCTCGAGGCTGGTGAGAGCATCCAGATCGACGTCACTCGTTTCTTCCGTTCCCGTCCGGGGGCTTCCCGTGCGCAGAACCCACTGGCGACTCCCGAAGGTCAGCCCGGGGTGGTCATGCGCTGGATCGACGTCAAAGGCCCCTTGGCTCCGCAGTGGCCTTCGGCTCCTTATGCCGTGTTGTTCGATGACCTTCCGGTCAAGCCGGCAGCGGGCGGGGCGTTGCCTTACGTCGTCGTGCCCAAGGATCCCGCGGTCGACGCCGAGCACCTGCTCCGTCGTTTCGTCCGCCAGGCTTATCGTCGGCCCGTATCCGCCGCCGAGGAGATCCGCTTCCTGCCGGTGATCCAAGGCGCGCTCCGTTCGGGCAGCGGTTTCGCCGAGGCGATGTTCGCCGGTTACACCGCCGTGCTCTGTTCGCCGTCGTATCTATATCTCCGCGAGGCTCCTGGTCCGCTCGACGATCATGCCGTTGCGACCCGTCTTGCCTATTTCCTGTGGAATTCCCCGCCCGACGCCGAGCTGCGCGGGTTGGCCGAGGCCGGCAAACTGCGCGATTCGAAGGTGCTGCGGGCGCAGACCGACCGTCTGCTCGCCGATCCGCGTTCGGAACGGTTCATCACGAGCTTCGCGGATTACTGGCTCGACCTGCGTAAGGCCGGGGCCAACGACCCGGATAGCCTGCTCTATCCGGATTACTATCTGGACGACCATCTGCTCGAGTCCGCCCGCGACGAGAGCCACCTCACCTTCGGTGAACTCGTCCGCGCCAACCGTCCGGTCCGCGAGGTCGTCGCTGCCGATTACGTCTTCATTAACGAGCGTCTCGCCACCCTGTATCAGCTTCCGCCCGTCGTCGGCGCCCAGCTTCGCAAGGTCGCGCTGCCCGCGGACAGCGTCCGTGGTGGTTTCATGACGCAGGCCGCCGTCCTCAAGGTCACCGCCAACGGCACGACCACCTCGCCCGTCATCCGCGGCGCCTGGGTGATGGAGCGCATCCTTGGTCGCAAGCCGCCGCCCCCGCCTCCCAGCGTCCCGGCGGTCGAGCCGGACACCCGTGGAGCCGTGACCATCCGTCAGCAGCTCGAGAAGCACCGCACGCTCGAGTCCTGTTCGTCCTGCCATACCAAGATCGACCCTCCGGGCTTCGCCTTGGAGAGTTTCGACGTCATGGGCGGCTTCCGCGAGCGCTACCGCGCATTGGACGGCAAGACCCCTGAGGTCGGTATCGGCAAGAACGGCCAGCAGTTCGCCTTCCACAACGCCTTGGCCGTGGAGGCTTATGGCGACCTCGATGGCAAGGCCTTCAAGGACATCCGCGAGTTCAAGCAGATCGTCGCCGGCGACGAACGCCAGCTGGCGCGTAACCTGGTCGGTCTTTTCGCCGTCTACGCCACCGGCTCGCCGGTTGGTTTTGCCGACCGGCCCAAGGTCGAAGCCATCCTGGACCGCGCCAAGGTTGGCCGTTACGGCGTCCGGGAACTCGTCCATGGGCTTGTTTCCAGCGAACTTTTCCTCAACAAGTAGGTCTTACCCTTATGGCCAACCCGTCTTTCCGTCCGGCTGACGCCCCTTACGTCGCGTTCAAGCGCGCCGTCTCGCGCCGCCGTTTCCTCGCCGGCACGGGCGTCCTCTTGGCGTTGCCGATGCTCGAGTCGATGACCCCGGCCTTCGCCGCGACGCCGGCTCCGGCCGCCAAGCCGCGTCGCATGCTGGGTATCTGCAATAACCTCGGTCTGGTGCCGGACTACTTTTTCCCGACGGGTAAGGGGCGTGACTACAAGCCGTCCGCCTACCTCGAACTCCTGCAGGCCCACCGCGAAGACTTCAGCGTCTTCTCCGGGGTCTCGCACCCGGACGTCGACGGCGGCCACCCGGCCGACAATTGCTTCCTGACCGCGGCGCCTCACCCGAGCAGCGGCGGTTTCCGCAACACCATCTCGCTCGACCAGTTCATGGCCGAACGTATCGGCCACCTCACACGCTTCCCTTCGATGACCCTCGGCGTCAACTGCGCCCGCGGTTCGCGTAGCCTTTCCTGGACGGCTGGCGGCGTGATGATCCCGACGGAAGAGAAGGCATCTGAGGTCTTCCGCAAGATGTTCATGGGCGGCTCCGAGGCCGAAGTGAAAGCGCAGGAGCGTCGCCTGCAGCTGGGCCAGAGTATCCTGGACGCCGTCGGCGGTCAGGCCGGCGAGCTCCGCCGTTCGATGGGTGGTCAGGATCGCGACCGTCTCGATCAATACTTCACCAGCGTCCGCGAACTCGAACAGCGCATGCAGATGTCCAAGGAGTGGGAGCGGAAGCCCCGCCCGGCGGCCAAGACCTCCGCCCCGCGCGATCCAGGTACGCCCAAGGAGTACATGGACAAGGTCCGCCTGATGTATGACATGGCCCGTCTGTGCTTCGAGACCGACTCTTCCCGTGCCGTGACCCTCATGCTGGATAGCGTGAACACGCCGGCCCTGGATATCGACCACGTCCATACGACGACGGACGGTTATCACAGCCTCTCGCACCACGGTAAGTCCGCCAAGAAGCTCGAGCAGCTCAAGCAGATCGACGGCATGCATATGACCCTGCTCGCTAAGCTGATGACCGACCTGAAGTCCGCCAAGGAAGACGGGCAGTCGCTGCTGGACCGCACGATGATCCTTTACGGCAGCAATCTTGGCAATGCCAGCACCCACGTGACCACCAATCTGCCGACCCTGCTGATGGGCGGCGGTTTCAAGCACGGACAGCATCACGTCTTCGACACCGAGAACAATTACCCGCTGCCGAACCTCTATGTCTCCATGCTCCAGCGCATGGGCATCGAGGCGGACAAGTTCGCTTCGTCGACCGGTGCTATGCGCGGCTTGAACCTGGTCGGTTAATCGGCGGTTTCCTGCCGAATAGGCCGGGGATAGGCACTTGCCCACAGTTGCGCTTCGGGCAGTGTCGGGTGACCCCTTTTTATGAAAATCCATAAATCTACTGATGCCGCTACGATGGGCCAGGCCGCTTCGGCGCAAGGCGCCAAGGTGCTGCGCGAAGTCTTGGCCAGGAAAGGCCGAGCGAACATCATCGTGGCCACCGGAGCCAGCCAGTTCGAGACGCTGAAGTGCCTGGTGAAGGAGCCGGGCATCGATTGGTCCAAGGTCACCGTCTTCCATCTTGACGAATATGTCGGATTGTCAGTTTCGCATGGCGCGAGTTTCCGCAAGTACCTGCGCGAACGTTTCATCAGCCAGCTTCCGGCCCAGCCCGAGTTCGTGCCGGTCGACGGTGACGCGCCAGATCTGAAGGCTGAGCTCAAGCGCCTGAATGACCGCATCACCGCCTGTCCCATCGATCTCTGCTTCGCCGGTATCGGGGAGAACTCCCACCTCGCCTTCAACGATCCGCCCGCCGACTTTGCCACCGAAGTCCCTTACATCGTGGTGAACCTGGATCACGCCTGCCGCCAGCAGCAGTTCGGCGAAGGCTGGTTCCCGACCTTCGATGACGTGCCCAAGCAGGCCATTTCGATGTCGATCCGTCAGATCATGAAGAGTGCCTGCCTCATCCTTTCCGTGCCGGACCAACGCAAGGCCGCCGCCGTCAAGGGCACGGTCGAAGGTCCGGTGACGCCGACCTGTCCGGCTTCAATCGTCCAGCAGCACGCCGACTGCACGCTGTATGTCGACGCGGCCGCCGCTTCAGAGCTTGCCCGCTGACCCGTGTCCGCCGCTTCGTCCCAGCGCATCCTTGGCCGCGATCCCTCGACGGGTAGGGGCATCGTGGTCACGACCGATGATGGCCTGATTGCGGCGATTGAATTCCAAGAGCACGGTGAGAAGCAATGGCTCTGCGCGGGCTTCGTCGACCTGCAGGTCAACGGCTACGCCGGTCATGACCTCAACGGACTCACGCTCGATATCGCGACCGTCCGCGCGCTCTGCCAGGCGATGCTCAAGGTGGGCGTCACGACTTTCCTGCCCACGATCATCACCGCGCCGGAAGCCCGTATCAGCGCGGCCTTGAAGGCTATCCGCGAGGCGTGTGCGCAGTATCCTGAAGTCGCCGCGATGGTCGCCGGCATCCATGTCGAAGGACCGCACATCGCTCCTGAGGACGGCCCGCGCGGCGCGCACCCTGCGGCCGATGTGCGCCCGCCATCCATCGCCGAGTTCGATCGCTGGCAGGTGGCCGCCGGCGGGCTCGTGAAGCTCGTCACGCTTTCACCGCACTGGTCAGAGGCGCCGGCCTATATCCGACATCTCGTGAAGGCCGGCGTCACGGTCTCGCTGGGGCATACTTCCGCCGACTCCGCGCAGATCGCCGCGGCCGTCGACGCGGGGGCGACGCTTTCGACGCACCTCGGCAACGGCTCGCATGCGATGCTGAATCGCCGTCACAACCATCTCTGGCCGCAGCTGGCGGATGATCGGCTCACGGCCATGTTCATCGCCGACGGACATCATCTCACGGCGGCCCAGCTTAAGACCATGCTTCGGGCCAAAGGTCTGGAGCGATCTTTGGTCGTCTCTGATACGGTTGCCTTGGGCGGGTTGCCCGCGGGTAAGTATGAGACCCCGATCGGCGGCAAGGTGGAGCTTAAGGCGGATGGCTTCTTGGCCATCGATGATGGTACTGGGAATTACCTCGCTGGGGCGGCCTTACCCATGACTGCCGCGATTCCGGTGCTCGTTAATCAGGTCGGGTTGACCTTGGGTGAAGCCGTCACGCTGCTCACGGTCGCCCCGGGCCGAATTGTCGAGGGTAGGGGAGTCTTGGCGGCCGGCCAGCCGGCTGACCTTATGGCTTTCCATTGGGATGGTTCCTCGGCCCGGCCGGAAGTGGCAGGCGTCTGGCTGCGAGGCCGTTCCGTCGTCTGAGTCCCTAAAGGGGTTATCGAAAAATTCGATATAAGGCTGGGAAGCTAAACCTCGCCTCTTTGTGCCTAGAGCCTAGTTTGAGGACATGGAAACATTTGGTATCTTAGCCGGCTTTGCCTGCCTAGGACTAGGCATCTACCTGCCGATCCGTTTCTTCATGCTCATCGGGGAAGTGAAATCCTTGGAACAGCGTTTAGCGGTTTTGGATAAAAGAATCACGGTGCCTCCGG
>JBIKIO010000080.1:0-6068 GCA_044361555.1 Opitutales bacterium | reverse complement strand
GACGATTGCTCCTCTGCCAGCATGGCTCGCGCCGCGTCGCTCGCCTGGGCGGCGACGGCAAGTTCGTGCCGCTCGCGACCAAGAACCACGAAGGCGTCCGCTTCAACAGCCCCAACGACCTCTGCGTGACCAAGGATGGCTCCGTCTTCTTCACCGACCCGCCCTACGGCCTACCCAAGGGCGAGAAGTCTGAAACCCAATACCACGGCGTCTACAAGCTCGCGACCGACGGCAAGGTCTCGCTCGTGACAAAAGCTATCCAGTGGCCCAACGGCATCGCCCTCAGCCTCGACCAGAAGTCGCTCTACCTCGCGATCTCCGACGGCAAGAACCCGCGCGTTGCCGTCTGCGGCCTCGATGGCACCGGCCTCCGCGACGTCTTCCTCGCCGCCCCGCTGAAGAGCAAGGAGCGCGCCGGTTCGTGTGATGGCCTCAAACTCGACTCGAAGGGCAACATCTGGACCACCGGCCCCGGCGGCGTGCTGATTCTCTCGCCTGAAGGCAAGCACCTCGGCTCGATCCTCTGCGGCCAGGCCACGGCTAACCTCACCTGGGGTGGCGATGGCCATACCCTTTACATCACGTCCAAGGACCGTCTCCTGCGCGTGAAGACGAAGGTCAAAGGCGCGGGATTCTGACCGAAGGTAGGGCGGCCATTGCCATGGCCGCCGTTCGTCTAGGCACGCGGGACTCGCCGGGCAGGACCACCGCCATCACTGCTTCCGTCCGCCCACGGACGTGATGGCAATCACGTCCCTACCCTCGAGACGAAATTCAAAGGGAAACCGGAGACCGGATGATTGGCTGGAGTCCTTATGTCCGCAGCAAACTTTCCGGTTTCCCTATGCTCGACTGTGTTCCCAACCGCCAACACCTGACATAGGTAGGGCGGCCATTGCCATGGCCGCCGTTCGCAGCGGCGCATCCTGATCACCGGGCAAAGCTGTCTCCCGTAAGACATCCGTCCGACCACGGACGTGATGGCAATCACGTCCCTACCCAAGGCCAAGATACAAAACGACAAAGGGAGACCGGAAACCGGATAGGATACTACGGGCATAAGATTCCCAGCTAATCATCCGGTCTCCGGTCCCCCTTTGAGTGAGGCCTCTGTCTCCCTTGTCCACGTGTCAACTTGTCAACCGGCCAGCTAGTTCTCCCCTCCGGCCAACTGGCCAACCATTCAACTGATCAACCATCCATCCCTATTGCAGCTCCTACTTCCTCTCCAGCTTCAGATAATCCAACCCAAACATATTCCGCGGGGTAGCGGCGGGGTTCGGGGCGAGAATCTTGATTTCGAGACGATGTTCGCCGGCGTCGAGTTCATGGCGGCCGCCATTGAGTTCGCCGGTGGTGACGACTTCGGCGGGGTTGTAGAAATCGTAGCCTTCTTCGTCGAGGAGTTTGCCGTCGAGGCGTAGCTCGAAACTGCCGTAGTCGTGGGCCTTGGTGCCGACGAATTTCACCTCGTAGGTACCCTTGGCCGCGACGGGCAGAGCGAGCGTGAGGGTGTCGCCGACCTTCCCGCCGGTCCACCAGAGGTGATCGTTGCCGCTCCAGCGGCTGGCCTTGAAATTCGACATCTTCTGTCCGCTGGTCTTGCCGCCGGTGACGGAGATGACCTTGAGGGTCTCGCCTTCGAGCGCACCCTCGAGACGCCAGACACCGGGGGCGGTCGCCGGGAAGCCATCGGGAAACTGCAGGTACGCGACGAGGTTGATGACCTGCTCCTTGGTGAGCGCGTCGAGCAGGCCTTCCGGCATCAGCGACATCGGCAGGACTTCGCGCTGCGCGACCTCGCCCTTGGTGACGGTGAACTTCGCGCCACCGGGCATGACGAGGCGGAAGGACTGCGCGTCCTCGAACTGGACGATGCCGCTCATCGTCGCACCGCTCTTCAGTTTGAAGACGTTGAGCTGGTAATCCTTACCGATGACGCCGTTGGGATTGAGGACGTTCTCAAGGAAGTAATCGAGTTTGCCGATGTTCGAACCGGCGAGACCGGGGCCGACCTGGTTGCCAATGGTACCGAAGGTGTGGCAGATGCCGCAGGCTGACGTGAAGAGCTGCCGGCCGGCCGCGATGTCGCCCTTACGCACGGCCGCCGGATTAAGCATCGCCTCATACTTGGCCTTGTTCTTCGCGAAGTCGGCCTTGGTCGCGTTGACCACGCCCACGACGGCGGCGAGTTGGGCGTCGATCGACTTATCGCCGAGCGACTTCAGCTGACGGATGACGAGCGGCGAGAGCAGGGCCTTGTCGGCCTTGCCCGCGGCCACGGCGACGAGCAACGCCTTGCCGCCGGCGGCATTACCCGCGAGAGCGGCGACGGCGTCGCCCAGCTGCTCGGGCGTGAAAACGGCGAAACGGCTGATCAGCACGGCCGGGGAATTTTCGTCGCCGACCGTGGCGAGAGCCTGGATCAACGCACGACGGAAGGACGGCGTGGTTTTCTCGGCGAAGACTTGGTGGATCACCGGCGCGGCGGCGCGATCGCGCGAGGCGACGAGCACGGCGAGCGCGCGCTGACGGGCGGGCAAGGGGGCTTTCTCATCGGCGAGGTGTCCGCGGTAATAGGCGCGGCTGGCTTCATCGCCGGCGAGGGCGTCGAGCTCGTTGAGGTTGGCCAGGAGATCGGGCGAAGCACCTTGGCGGAGACCCGCGACCAGCCCGGCCCAGCCTTCAGGGGCGGAGAACGAACCGGCCTGACGGACCCCTTCGACCACGCGGCCCACCAGCGACGAGCGACGGGGGGCATCGGTCTCGCGTAAGGCGAGCGACAGCACCTGCGAGCGCGCGCGGGCATCGCCGGCGAGGCGACGATAGATGAAGTCGGTCGTCTGCGGATGGCGACTGACGGCCGCGAGGGCGAGGCCGCGGGCGGCGTCGGCGCCGACGAGGGGCTCGATGCCATACCAGAGGAGCAGCGGGATATTATGATCCTTCGCGTCTTCAGCGCGGGCGAGGAGAGGCTCGGCGATCGCGGCTCGCTGCGCAAGGGGGAGACAGGAAAGCGCGGAAGCAAGTTCACGGCGGACCTGCGCGGAGGATTCGGTCTTCGCGAGTTCGGCAAGAGCGGGCACACCGGCGGTCCACTGCTGGGCGATCAGGCGGACGACCCAACCGCGCACGGAAGGTTCGGCATCCTTGAGCGCACCGGCGAGGAGCGCGTCGTCGAGGAGGTTCGCCGACTGCAGCACCCAGAGCGCGCGAAGGCGACGGAGAGGATCCGTATCAGCGGTCAGTACGCTGCGTAACTTCTCGCGCGACTCACCAGCGATCCTGACGCCGGCCAAGCCGCGCTCGGCGAGGACCTTACGGGCCTGACGGACGAAGTATTCGTTGGCATCGGCGAGGGCGATCTCGACGAGCTCGGCGTCCGCGAGCGCCCCCAGATCACGGGCGCGGCTGACCGGATTGCCGAAGCTGACGCGATAGAGGCGGCCGTTGGTGCGGTCCCAGATCTCCTGAGTGTTGTTGTGGCAGACCTGGACGTCGGACCAATCGCTCAGGTAAAGGGCGCCGTCGGGGCCCACGCGCTGCGACACCGGGATGAACGTCGCATCGTTGCTGCGGAGGAAATCATTGCCGTGATGGCCGGCGAAACCGCTGCCTGCGGGCACGACCTGGTCCGAGACGAGGCGGTGGCCGTGCAGGTTGCCAAAGATGAGCAGGCCGCGGTAGGCTGCCGGGAAATTGTCGCCGTTATAGATCGCCAGGCCCGAGTGCGCGTGGCCGCCGCCCACGGCGTCGGTGTTTTCCGGGACCTTCAGCGGGTCCGGCTTATGGATCCGGCCGCCCGCGTAGTGCGCATGGTCGGCGATCGTCTTGATGTCGTCGTAGGTGTAGGGATTGAAATGCTGACCGGCCTGACGCTGGTAGCGGGCGCCGGGCAGGATATGGTAGAGGTGCGGGATGACGCAGGCCGTGTTGAAGAACTCGCCGCGGGCGTCGAAGTCCAGGCCCCAGGGATTGCTCGTGCCTTCGGCGAAGACCTCGAAGAGTTGGCGGGTCGGATGGAAGCGCCAGACGCCGGCGTTGATCTTCTTGCGCTGCGCTTCGGGCGTGCCCGGCTTGCCCACGACCGAGTGGGTGAACACGCCGTGGTTGCCGTAGAGCCAGCCGTCGGGACCCCAGACGAAGCTGTTGAGCGTCTCGTGCGTGTCCTGGAAGCCCCAGCCGTCGAGCAGCACGACCGGCTTGCCGGCCTTGTCGTCGGCATCCTTCGGAATGAAGAGGAACTCCGGAGCCGCGCCGACCCAGACGCCGCCGTGGCCGACTTCGATGCCCGAGACGAGGTTGAGTCCTTCCTTGAAGACCGTGACCTTAGCGTAAGATCCGTCCTTCTGCACGTCTTCCAAGATCAGGATGCGGTCGGCGCCCTGCCCATCCGGACGCTTCTTCGGATAGCCCATGCCTTCCACGACCCAGAGGCGCCCGCGTTCGTCGAAGCACATCGCGATTGGCTGGACGACCTTCGGCTCGGCCGCGACGAGCGAGACCTGGAAGCCAGGCGGAAGCGACATCGTGCGCATCGCGTCGGCGGGCGTCTGGCCGGACTTGTAGGCGCCCGGAGCCACGCGGACGGCGGGGCCGGGCGGCAGGGCCGGAGCGGCGACGCAGGCGGAGGCAAGGAACAGCGCGAAGAGACGCATGGCGGGGTGCGGGCACGATGCGGGCGTGAGCCGGATTTAGGAAGCCGAAATCCTGATGCCCTAACGCCGTTTCTTGGGTAAGTTGCCCCTTTCAGGTTGGCAACATTTCGACCGGGGGTATGTCCTATGGTCACCCATGAAGCACCCCCTCGCTCTCCTCGCCCTCCTCGCCGCGTTCGGCCAAGCCGCCATCGCCCAGGAAGTGAAGCTCGTCGAACAGAAAGATAAGCAGCAGGTCGACGTCCTCGTCGACGGCAAGCCCTTCACCTCCTACGTCTACTGGGCCGACCAGAAGAAGCCCCTGCTCTCCCCGCTCCGCACCTCGCAGGGCACCATCTTCACCCGCGGCTTCCCCCTCGAGAAGATCGCCGGCGAGCGCACCGACCACCCGCACCACATCTCCTCGTGGTTCAACTACGGCGACGTGAACGGCACCGACTTCTGGAACTCCCCGCCCGAGGGCTACTCCCACAAGGGCAAGATGCCTTACGGCTCCGTGAAGCATAAGAGCATCAAGGCGATCAACAGCGGCGCCGGTGCGGCCACTCTCGAAGTCTCCTCGGACTGGATCATGGCCGACGGCTCCAAGGTGCTGCAGCAGGACGAGAAGCTGGTCTTCCGCGCCAGCAAGGACCTGCGCATCATCGACCGCATCATCACCCTCACGGCCCAGGAAAAGGACGCCGTCTTCCATGATTCCAAGGAAGGCGCCATCGCCATCCGCCTGACCCGCGCCCTCGAAGAGCCCTCCACCAAGGCCGAGATCTTCACCGACGCCGCGGGCATCCCGACCAAGGTCGCCAAGCTCGACAACACCGGCGTCAACGGCGTCTACCTCAGCAGCGAAGGCGCCGTCGGCGAAAAGGACGCCTGGAGCACGCGCGCCAAGTGGATGACCCTCTCCGGCAACGTCCGCGGCGAAGACGTCTGCGTCGGCATCTTCGACCACCCGAAGAACGTCACCTACCCGACCTACTGGCATTGCCGCGGCTACGGCCTCTTCGCCGCCAATCCCTTCGGCGCCAAGGAATTCCCCAAGGGTAATCCTTCCAAGAAGGCTCTCAACTTCACCCTCAAGGCCGGCCAGTCGGAGACCTTCCGCTTCCGCATCCTGATCCACACCGGCAAGCTGGACGCCGCGCAGACCGAAGCGCAGTATCAGCAGTTCCTGAAGGATGTGAAGTGAGCGCGTAAGCGCGAACGAACAAAAGGGCCGCCAGGCCCTTTTTTATTTGGGTCGATCAAAACGACAAAGGGAGACCGGAAACCGGATGATTGGCTGGGGGACCAAAGGGTAGGGACGTGATTGCCATCACGTCCGTGGGCGGACGGACGTCGTAAGCACCGATGGCTGAATCGATGACAGAGGGCTGAATCGATGGGAAAGCATCGCAGCGTCTCGGGTGGCAG
>JBIKIO010000158.1:0-3750 GCA_044361555.1 Opitutales bacterium | reverse complement strand
TCGTCGGTCCAATACATGATGCGGGCCGGGAATTCGACGGTCTCCTTGGTCACGTCCTTCAGGAGAGGTTGCTGGAGCAGTACCTGGTTGCGGGTCATGATGATCCAGTCGGAACCGTAGAAGCCGGCGTCCTCGTAGGCCGTATCGTTGTCGTCGATGGTGATCGCCGGGAAGCCGATCTTATCGGCGATACGGTAGACGACCGGGTGGAGGTCGAGGTAGCGGTTGGAGACATGGACGACGATGGCGCCGTCGGGCTTGAGGTGACGCTGGTAGTGGTCGAAGGCCTCGAGGGTCAGCAGGTGCACCGGGATGGCGTCGCTGCTGAAGGCGTCCAGTACGATGACGTCGTATTGCTGGTCCGCTTCGCGCTCCATCGACAGGCGGGCATCGCCCATCACGAGTTCGGTCTTGGCCTTGGAGTCCTTCAGGTAGGTGAAGGTGCTCGTCGCAAGGCGGGCCACGTCGTCGTTGATCTCGTAGAAACGGAAGGTGTCGCCCGTGCGTCCCCAGGTCGCGAGCGTGCCGCAACCTAAGCCGATCGCGCCGACCCGACGTCCGCCCCCCGGCTTGTGCGCACGGAGGAGGCGGCCGATGCCGCTGGTCGACGTATAGTAGCTGCTAGGGAAGGTGCGTTTTTCCGGATCGACGTATTGGAGCCCGTGGATCGTGGCGCCATGCTGCAGGGTCAGGTGGTGGAGCTCGGCATTGCCGGCATCGTTGTCGTTGACCTTGAGCACGCCGTAAAAACCACGCGTGGTCGTGAGCGAGCCGCGCAGTGAGATCGCCGCCACGTCGAAGAGGCCATAGGCGAAGCCGGGTAGCAGGAGCAGAAGTAAGGCCCAGCCCCAGCGGCCGCGGCCATGCTGCAGGAAGCTGCTCGCGTCGAGCCGCAGGACGGCCAGCACGAGGGCGGCGGTCAGCCACAGCGCCAAGTGGAGCTCGAAGTAGTCAGGGAAGATGAAGGGGGCGACCAAGGCGACGAAGAGCCCACCGACGGCGCCGCCGGCGGAGATTGAAAGGTAGTAGCCCGTGAGATGGCTGGCGCTGGGGCGCAGGCGGAAGACCTCGCCGTGGCACACCATGCAGGCCACGAAGAGCGTGCCGAGATAGAGCGTCGCGAGCGGCGTGATATCGGGGTGGGATTCGGCGGCGTAGAGATTCTGGAGCACCAGTCCGAGCAGGACGGCGAGGAGCGGCAGCCAGAAGCCGCGGTGATACCAGCGCGGGCTGTCGAAGCTGATGATGAAGGAAAGCAGGTAGAGGCCGAGCGGCAGGACCCACAGGAAAGGCACCACGGCGATGTCCTGACAGAGCTTGTTGGTGATCGCGAGCAGCAGCATCACGCCGCAGGCGGGCAGGGCGAACCAGAAGAGCTGGCGAAGCATCGTGGGCGCGGGCTCGGCGTCGTCGGCCGCGGACTTGGCCGTGTCGGCTCCGCTGCTACGCCAGACTTTGACGCCACACCAGGCGGCGAGGCCGGCGTAGATTACGAGCCCGATCGACCACCACTCGGCCTGGGTCTGACGGGCGAGCTGAGGTTCGAGCACGAAGGGGTAGGCCAGTAGCGCGAGCAGGGAGCCGATGTTCGAAAGGGCGTAGAGACGGTAAGGCGAGACGCCGGGGTTCGCCTTGCTGAACCAAGCCTGGAGGAGCGGCCCGGTCGCGGAGAGCACGAGGTAGGGCAGGCCGAGGCAGGCTAGAAGCAGGAGGAGGATGTGACCGGCGGCGTGCGAGCCGTCCGCGGGCTTCCATTGGTCGCCGGGCGTGATCGGGAGCAGCACGACGGCCAGGGCGAGCAGACAAAGATGCGTGATGACCTGGCGACGAGGCGTCAGCCGGCTGATGCTGAAGTGGGCGTAGGCGTAGCCCCCGAGCAGCAGGACCTGGAAGAAGAGCATGCAGGTCGTCCACACGGCGGGTCCGCCGCCGAACCAAGGCAGGATGAAGCGCGCGATCAGCGGTTGGACGAGGAAGAGCAGGCAGGCTCCCCAGAAGATGGTCAGGCTGAAGGCGAGCATGGGAATACTGGGTTTGAACCCCGCGAAGGCGCGAAGGTTGGGGGTGGCGGATTTTTACCCCCGCGGCCGACGGCTGGCAACCCCCATCAGGCACGCGGACGGAAGCGCAGGACGAGGGATTCGTACCCCAGTTTGCGTTCGTAGCCGTGCTCGACCTCGGTCCGCTCCTCGGCCGAGACGATCTCCATCGCCCCGACGAGCTCGACGCATTTCTGGAGCAGCGTCCGGAGCAGCAGGCGGGCGTGCGGGGCGCCGAGGCAGAGGTGTTCGCCGAAGCCGAAGGACAGGTGAGGGTTCGGCTTACGGTCGATCTTGAAGACGTCGGCCTCCGGGAAAACGGTCTCGTCGCGGTTAGCCGAAGCCCAGCCCAAGGAGACGCGGCCACCGGCCGGCACGGTCTCGCCATGGACGGAGGTCATGACGGGGCAGACGCGTCCGATGTGCGTCAGCGGCATGAAGAAGCGGAAGAATTCCTCGCCCGCGAGGGTGATGCGTTTCGGATCTTCGCGGAGGTAGGCGAGCGCTTCAGGGTTGGCCGCGAGGTGTCCGAGGGCGCAGGCGACCGTGTGGATGATCGTGTCACGGCCGCCAGCGAAGGCCAGGTTGGCGAAGCCCATCATCTCTTCACGCGTGAGCGGCCGGCCTTGGAATTTCGCCTGCGTGAGCGCGCTGAAGAAGTCGGCGCCAGGCGCACGGCTCGCGGCGTCGAACTTCGCCTGAAGGTAGTTCTCCAACTCGACGCCTTTCTTTAGGCCGCCGCGGACGCGGAAGACGTGGATGCCCCAGCCGATCCAGAGGTCAGCTTCGCTTTCGTCGGTGTTGAGCAGATAGGTGAGGGCTCGGGCCTGGAGGGGCAGGGCTAGTCCATGCACGACTTCAATGGAGTCGCGCGCGAGGGCGTCCCGGACGAGGCCGTCGATCAGGCGTTCGACCTGCGCGATCATCGCGGGGTCCTTCGGGCGGTTGAAGAACGGTTCGGCAATCGCGCGATACTCAGAGTGTTCGGGCGGATTGGTCTCGATCGGCAGCTGGCGCATCGAGCGCGCTTCTTCTTCGGAGGGGATCGGCACGCGGAAGGGCGCGTCGGAACTGTAGGTCTGCCAATCCCGGGCCGCCTGACGGACATCGGCGTGGCGGAGGATCATCGGGATCGCCTCGCCTTGAAACTCATAGCGTGCGACGGGCGCGGCTTCGCGCTTCGTCTTGAAGGGGTCAGACGGCTGGTGGCCGAAGGGACATTTGCCGCCGAACATAGGCGTTTATTTCTGACCGAGTTCCCGCTCGAGCCAAGGCGTAATCCGCTCGGCCCAGCGGTCGGCGTGGGTACGCAGGCCGGGTCCGCTGAAATGTACGCCCTTGCCGCCGCGTTCGCGCAGGTCGCCCTTCAAGGCGTCGCTGTCTGGTCCTTGGAGGGCGAGTCCCGTTTTCCAGAGCGCGGCTTGGGCGTCCCGGATGTCGGCCGAGGCTTCGTCGCCGGGCACGTGGTAGCTGACCAGCGCCACGAACCATGGCGCGTCCCAGCCGGCGGCGTGGCGCGAGTCACGGATGATACGTCCAAGGTGTTCTTGGTAAAGGGAGCCGGGCAGGGTGCGGGTCGGATCTTTCTGATTGGCGTCGCTTTCGCCTTGATGCCAGAGCACCGCGCGGAAGCCGCGCGGGCCGAATTGCTTCAGTCGAGAGACGAGCGTGCCATAGGCGACGCCATTGCTCTCCCACCGGCTGTCAGGCA
>JBIKIO010000079.1:0-6128 GCA_044361555.1 Opitutales bacterium | reverse complement strand
CCATGGAGAAGCCACGGATGAAAAGGCGGTCGTCGTCGATGTTGTAGCTCTTGCGGGCATGCGCGTAGGCCTCCCAAAGGTCGACCTCGCCGGCCATCTTGTTGGCGCAGCAGTAACGACCGTAAAGATGGAGTACTAGGCGGTTAGTGGCCGGGAGCTGGCCGACGTTCTTGCGGCGGTCGCCGAGGAACGCGAGTTCGCTCAGGGTCTCGCCGCGGCCGTGACACCAGAAGTCGAGGCGCATCATCGAGCCGGAGTAGTTATCGGGAATCACCATGCCGTAAGGCTGCACCGAGCCGTCGATCTTCGACTTGTAGCCACGGACGACCAGGCCGGTCTGGCGAATCCAAGGGGTCTCGCCCTTCAGGAACGAAGCGGCTCGCGCCTTGCCTTCGACGATCAGGTCATGGGCGGTCTTGAATTCGCCCTTGTTGAAATACTCGTTATAGCGACCGGCCCAGTCGACGGCCTTGTGGAAAATCTCGATGTCGGCCAGGAACTCTTCGAGGCGAGGGTTCTTCGCCTGGGCCTTGGCGGCCGCGTCGATGGCCGAACGGAGTTCGGCTAGCTCCTTGGCCAGCGACACTTTGTCGGCCTCGGGCAGGGCCACGGCCTTATCGGTCGGCGGGATCGGTCGGACGGCGGCCGGGATATTGTCCTTCGGGCCATCGGCCAAAGCCACGGCGGCAAAAAGGGAAAGGAGCAGAAGGGAGCGCATGCGGAGTAAGGGATTAGCCGACCTGAAGGCAGGCCATCTTGGGGCTCCCTAGGTCTAGACTACGACCCACCCGACGGACAAGTGTTCCTTCTAGCGAGATAACGACACGAATGGGCCCGGACGGCCATTTTCCTCGCCTCCGCCCTTCCCCTTCCTCACATCTCCGGGCAATGGCCCTCCTCAGTCTCCTCGACGTCTATGTCAGCTTCGGCGGCCCTCCCGTCCTGGATCACCTGAACCTCCAGATCGAGGAAGGCGAACGCGTCTGTCTGCTGGGCCGAAACGGCGCCGGCAAGACCACCCTGATGCGCATCGCCGCCGGCGAGTCCGCCCCCGACACGGGTACGGTCACCATCCCTGAAGGCGTCTGTATCGCCCGCCTGACCCAGGAAATCCCCGAAAGCCTCCCGGGTAACGTGCGCGACATCGTGACCTCCGGTCTCCGCACCGACGACCATTCTGAAGATTGGGAAAAAGACCTCCGGGTCGACGACCTGATCGCCCGCCTCGGCCTCCCTGAGGACCGTGCCTTCAATGACCTCTCCGGCGGCCTCAAGCGCCGCTGCCTCCTCGCCAAGGCGTTGGCCGCCAAGCCGGGGCTCCTGCTGCTCGATGAGCCGACCAACCATATGGACCTCGATTCGATCCTTTGGATGGAAGAGTTCCTCCTCGAACAGAAGATCCCCCTGCTCTTCGTCACGCACGACCGCGCCTTCCTACGTCGGATGGCGAACCGCATCATCGAGCTGGACCGTGGCAAACTCGCCAGCTGGTCCTGCGACTACGACACGTACCTCGTCCGCAAGGAGGAGCTCTTCGTCGCCGAAGAACGTCAGCGTGCCGCCTTCGACAAAAAACTCGGACAGGAAGAAGCCTGGTCCCGTCGCAGCCCTGGCGCCCGCCGTACGAAATCCAACGCCCGCATGGAAGCCCTCGTGAAGATGCGCGCCCAGCGCGGCGCATTGCGCTCCGTCGCCGGCTCGGCCAAGATGGAAATCAGCGAAGCCGAACGCTCCGGCGTCCGCGTGGTCGAAGCCGAAGAAATCGCCTTCGCCTACCCGGGTGGCACGCCGCTTATCCGCGACTTCAGCCTCGTCCTCAACCGCGGCGACAAGGTCGGCCTCATCGGCCCCAACGGCGCCGGCAAGACCACCTTGGTCAAGATGCTCCTCGGCCAGCTAGCCCCGACCTCCGGTAACCTCAAGTTCGGCACGAAGATGGAAGTGATCTACTTCGACCAGATGCGCGAACAGATCGACGACGATAAGACCGTCGCCGAGAACCTCGCCGGCGACAGCGATACGGTCACGGTGCAAGGCCGCTCCCGCCACGTGATCAGTTACCTGCAGGACTTTCTTTTCGACCCCTCCCGCGCTCGCTCCAAGGCCAAGGTGCTCTCGGGCGGCGAACGCAACCGCCTCCTGCTCGCCCGACTCTTCACCAAGCCCGCCAACGTGTTGGTGCTCGACGAACCGACCAACGACCTCGACGCCGAGACCCTCGACGTGCTCGAGGATATCCTGGTCGAATACACGGGCACCCTCATCATGGTCTCCCACGACCGCGCCTTCCTCGACAACGTCGTGACGAGCACGCTGGTCTTCGAAGGCGACGGAGTCGTCACCGAACACGCCGGCGGCTACACCGACTGGCGCAACGAACTCGCCCGTATCGCCGTGGCCAAGCGCACGGCGGCGATCGGCACGGCCGCCAAGCCCGCCGCCACCAAGTCTTCCGCCCCGGCCCAGGCCGGCGCGAAGCTCAACAATAAGGAACGCAAGGAACTGGAGACGCTGCCCGGCAAGATCGAGCAGCTTGAAGCCGAACAGGCTCAGATCTCGGTCCAACTCGGCGACCCCGAAATCTACAAGGACGGCGGCACCAAGGCCGCGACCCTGCAGAAGCGCCTCCATGCCGCCGAAGCCGAGCACGCCGAAGCCTTGGGCCGCTGGATGGAACTCGACGCCCGCAAAGAAGCCTAAGCGCGGGCGGCAAGGCGCAAGGCTATGCCGATTTCAGGATAGTCTATGCACTTATCGGCGGTTGCCTGCCGTCAATCGGGACGCATGCTCATGAGATAATCCAATGATTCATTGGATATTATCGTAATCCGACCGACCTCCCCGACGCCCTTACCAGCCGCCTCCGTCGTGCCGATTTATAAACCATAGGATTTGAACCGCCGATCCAAGCCATGAAACGCCCCCGGAACGTCCTCCTCGCCCTCGGCTGGTATGATCACCGTCTGCTCCAAGGCATCGCCACCTACGCCTCCGAACACCGCTGGCACCTGGCCTCGAACAGCATCATCCACGAGAAGGTGATCCCCTGGGGCTGGGATGGTGACGGCATCCTGGCCTGGCTGGGCGCCGGCGATGATCTGGCGGACTTCGTGCTCAAGGCCGACAAGCCGACGGTCGATTTCTCCCTGCGTCGCCGCGACACTCCCTTCGCCCACGTGGTGCAGGACCACGCCAAGACCGGAGAGCTTGCGGCCGAACACTTCATCGAGCGCGGCATGGGGAACTTCTGCTTCTTCAGCGACACCGAGAACTGGTCGCAGGTCGAACGCGGCCAAGCCTTCATGGAAGCCCTCCGCCGGCGCGGCTTGCCCTGCGAGCAACTCCACTGGAAGAATTCCGGCAAGAAAGTCGACGCTCGCGATGAGTGGCAACGTCGCCGTGCCTGGCTGCTGACCCGCCTCAAAGCCGCACCCAAGCCGATGGCGATTTTCGCGGCCAATGGTACGCTCGCCGTCGAGGTGCGCGAAATCTGCGAGGAAGCGGGCCTGCACGTCCCGACGCAGATCGCGATCGTGGGCATCGACGATTACCTGCTGTCCGTCGGAGCCATCAAGAAATACGTCTCCGGCGTCGACACCAACCTGGAAGAACAGGGCTACCGCGGCGCGGAACTGCTCGACCGCCTGATGCGCGGCGAGAAGACGCCGCCCGAGCCGATTCGTATTCAGCCCGCCGGCGTGATCACGCGCATGAGCAGCGATATCCTGGCCACCGGCCACGAAGGCGTCGTCCGGGCGCTCCACCATATCACCGACCACTTCGCCGGCCCCCTCGGCGTCAAGGAACTCGCCGCCATCGCCCACATGTCCGAGCGCGGCCTGCGCCAGGCATTCGTGAAACATGTCGGCTGCACGCCCGGCGACCGCCTGCGGACCGTGCGCATCGATTCAGCCAAGCGCCTGCTCGCGGGCTCCTCCGAGAAGATCGAGGCTATCTCCCACCGCTGCGGCTACCCGAACCTGAACTCCTTCTTCGCGGCGTTCAGGCGCTCCGAGAACATGACTCCCGCCGAATACCGACGGATCATGCGCTTCCGCAGCTAAGCCGGTTCAGTCTGCGAGGGCGTGGATCGTGCCAGTGACCTGGCCGCGCAGTTCGGCGCCGTCGGCCGACTTAAGCTCATACTTGAGCTGGGCCTGCATCGCGGGACGAAGGTCGGCGACCTCTAGCAGTACGGAACGCTTGTCGGCCGAGAGGGTCGCCTTGCGGACGACCATGGCGTCGTGCTTGCGCTCCGTCATCTGCGCCTTGCTGAACTGGAGCCGGCCGTCGTTGCCGAGCTCGGTGGCGGCGACCTTGGCCTCGAGCGTGGCGGTGTGCGGCGAGCCGTAGGCCGAAGACCAGACGTAGTTCCAGAGTTCCAGGTTCCAGTTACCGGCATCGGCCGCGGTCTGGGCGTCCAGTTCGCAAGTGAAGTCCACGCGCAGTCCCTGCTTGGTCGCCGCGAAGGCGATCGGCATCCGGGTGGCCGCGCCGGTGTAGCGCACGCGCTGGAAGCATCCGTTCTGGGTCGCGGTGGTCTGCCAGCCGCGGAGACCGGTCACGTAGAGCTGGCCATCCTTGGGATTGAAGCGGGCCCGCATGGCGCCGCTGCCGAAATCGACGTTGAAGCGCGTCACCCCGCCCTGCATCTGCGGCTGGCCACCGAAGGTCACTTCCTGCGGGAGCACGCCGTAAAGGGAGCACATGCCGTAGCTGAGGTGGAGGAGACGGTCCTTCCAAGGGCCGAACTTGTCGGAAGTGACCCAAATCTGGCCACCGCTGGAGTTGTCCACTTCCTTCGGGAACCAGCAAAGCGGTCGGTCGTAATCGGTCGGCGGGGTCGCCCGATGAGCGAGATCCACCACGCCGTAGAAGCCACCCGGCTTGATCCAATTGAGACGGCACATCGGCGTCCAGGTCCCTTCATTGTCACCAGACGTCAGCTGGCCGGTCGGGCTGATGCCGATGCCATTGGGCGCACGGAAGCCGGTGGCATAGGTTTCCGAACGTTTACCGTCCGGGGAGACTTTAAACAGGACGCCATGGTGGTCGCAGAGCTCATCGAAGCCGCGACCGCCTTTGCGCACGGGACCGGCCTTGATGAAGTAGAAATTGCCCGCGGCGTCGGTCTGCAGGTCGAAGACAAACTCGTGGAAGTTCTTCGTGACCATCACGTCGAAGTTGAAAGCATCATAGGCGTCGGCCTCACCGTCGCCGTTCGTGTCACGCAGCTTCCAGATGCCGTCGCGGCAGGTGACATGGACTTCCCCGTTCACGACCTTGAGACCGAGCGGGTGGTAGAGGCCGGCGGCAAAACGACGCCAAGTGACCTTGGCGAGCTTGTCGTCGATACCCGAGGCGACGAAGACGTCACCATGGAAGGTGCTGATGACCGCACGTCCGTCGGGCAGGAAGTCGAAGGCCGAGGTGAACATCGGCGCCTTCCAAGGATTGGTCACGGGCAGGCTGACATCATCGACCACGTAAGGCTCGCCGGCCTTCTCCGAGAGCTTGCCGGTCGTCTCCACCACCTCCGGCCAGAGGACCTTCGGAGATTTGAGCAGCTTAGAGGGGACGTCGGTGTCGAAAGCCGTCGGCAGGGGCACACCGGCAGGAAGATATGCGATGCGGACGGTGGTGACGTCGGAGGCGCCGGCGATGCGGGCTACGGCATGGCCGTCGAGCTGATCGACCTTGGCGGCACCAAGCGTCACGATCCGCGCGGCGTCGGCGGACTTGCCGAGCATCACCGTGACACCCTTGGCGGAAGGAGCGACCTCCAGGGTGCGGACGACGAACTGGACCTCGTTGGCGGTCACGACTTCCGCCGTCTCGTCGACGGCCGTATCGCCGACGTGCCAGCGGACGACGATCGAACGACCCGCGTTATGGAAGCCCTTGAATCGCACCTGGTCCACGGGTAAAGGTCCGAAGCCCTTGCGCGGCGCCAGCGACCCCGCGGACGCGTCAGGCATGAGGCCGGCGAAGTCACCGGTGACGAAGATCGTCTCGCCAATGGCGGTCGGATAGTCCCCGCGCGACATGAGGTTCATCTCCGTCGTGAACTTTCCGGACCAAGCGCCGATCGGTCGGCAGAGGTCGAGGTCGTAAGCGATGCCCTTCTT
>JBIKIO010000078.1:0-6131 GCA_044361555.1 Opitutales bacterium | reverse complement strand
GCCGCGACGATGGCATCATGATTACCAAGGCAGGCGAACGTCGGGGCGACGACGGAAAGTCGGCGGAGGACGGCGGCATAAGCCGCCGCTTCGCGCAGGCGACCGGTGACGAAATCGCCGGTCAGCGCGATGAGATCAGGCCGTTGCGCGAGGCCCAGTTCGACGGCCCGCCCGATGAGCTCCAAGGGGACGTGCGGACCGAAATGCAGGTCGGAAAGATGAAGGATGCGCAAGCCACGAGGGGCGGGGAAAATCGCGCGGTCGACCGGAATTTCCGAAACCTCCAGCCAGTCAGGCTCAGCATACCGGGCATAGGCGGCCGCGGAAAGGCCGGCTCCCCCTACGGCCAACGTCGCCAAGAACGCCCGGCGGGTCGGTCGGGAGCCAGGCGAGGGGGGCGAGGGGGGCATGTTCGCGCTTACTCGCGCAGCGTCCGCATCACTTCCGCGTGCAGCTTCGGCGCCGCGGCGATGATGTTACCCGCCTTGATCGGATCGCCGCCATCCCACGAGGTCACGACCGCGCCGGCGCCGCGCAGGACGGGGAGCACGGGCACGAGGTCCCACGGGTTCATGATCGGGTCGGCGACGACGTGCGCGCGGCCCGCCGCGACGAGGAGATGGCCGTAACCATCGCCCCAGGTGCGCACGTGCGCGACGCTGTCGGCGAAACGGTTCCAGCGGACGTCGCGATGCAGGCGGCGGACGTTATCGAGATCGGTCGTGACGACGACGGCGTCCTTCATCGAAGCCTCGGCGACCTTCACGGATCGGCCATTGAGCTCACACGTATGATTATCGCCGACGATGCGCTCGCCGAGGATCGGCTGGTCGATGACACCCAGGACGGGCTTACCTTCGTGGCGCAGGCCGATGAGGGTGACGTAAAGCGGGACGCGCGAGAGGAACGACTTGGTGCCGTCGATGGGGTCCAGCACCCAGCAGTATTCGGCGTCGACGTTCTCCGGACCGAACTCCTCGCCGAGGATGCCATGGTCGGGATAAGCGGCCTTGATGGCCGCGCGCATCTGACGCTCGGCTTCCTTGTCCGCGACGGTCACCGGCGTGCCGTCCGACTTGAATTCGACCTCGGTCTCGACGCGCGCATGGGCCGCGACCAAGACCCGTCGGGCGATGTCCGCGAGTTTCCCGGCGAAGGCCTTGAGCTCTGGCTGACGCGCTTCCGGAAGCATGCCCCAGAGGTAAGCCCGGACCGCCCCCGCTCCAAGCGAAAAGCCCCGCGATGGCTTGAATCACGGCTGATTCCACCGACACTACACCGATGAGGCTCACCCCATCGCTCCTTGGCTGGCTGGCCTGCGTGACGTCGGGATTCGCCGCCCAGCCTTGCCGGATCGAGATCGTCGAGCAAGGCGACGGCTGGCCGGTGCCTGGCGTCGAACTCCGCACGATCCATGGCGCCCGCTTCGTTTCCGACAACGCCGGGCTGATCGCCTTCGATCTCCCCGAACTCATGGGCCGCGAGACTTGGTTCGGCGTCCACGGCCACGGCTATGGCGTGAAGGCCGATGGCTTCGGCTACCAAGGCGTCCGCCTGACGCCCGCCCCGGGCCAGAAACTCAAGGTCACGGTCGAACGCACGATCCTCGCCCGCCGCCTCGGCCGCCTCACGGGCGCAGGCCTCTTCGCGGAATCACAGAAGCTCGGCGAACAGCTCGACTGGAAGGAAAGCGGCGTGCTCGGCTCCGACAGCGTGGTGACGGCGAAGCTCGGTGGCAAGTTGCTCTGGTTCTGGGGCGACACGAACCTGGGACACTACCCGCTCGGCATCTTCAACGTCTCCGCGGCTTCGACCGAAAAATTCGTGCCGCCGGCGAAACCGCCGCTACGCCCACCCTACGCCTACGTGAGCGACCGCCGGACGCCGCCGGCCGAATCACGTCCGCGCGGCGTGGCTAAGGTGCCCGGCGATGGTCCGACCTGGATCTGGGGCGCGATCACGCTGCCCGACGCCAAAGGCGCGCCGCATCTGGTCGCCTCCGCGGTGAAGACGAAGGGTGAGATGCACGCCTATCGCTGGGACCTCGTCGAGTGGGACCCGCACGAAGAACTCTTCCACCCGCTGGACACGATCTGGACCGAAGATCCGGCCAGGCCGAAAGCTCCGCCAGTCCCGAACGGACACGCGGTCCCTTGGACCGACCCGGTCGGCCGTCAATGGATCCTCTTCTGTAATCCCTTCCCGACCCTGCGCACGCCGGCGACCTACGAAGGATGGAAGAACCCGCAGAACTGGAAGCCCATGGTCGCCGCGACCGCCGCCGCCACGCCGGCCGGCGAGGCCATCGCGGTCCACGGCGGCCACATCGCCTGGCACCCCTGGAGCCGCAAGTGGCTCGCGATCTTCACGCAGAAGGCCGGCAAGCCTTCCTTCTTGGGCGAGATCTGGCTGGCCGAAGCGGCCGATCCCGCCGGTCCTTGGGGCAACGCCCGCAAGGTGCTCTCGCACGTCGATTACACGTTCTACAATCCGGTGCTGCATCCGGAATTCTTCCAGGCCGACTCGCCGGTGATCCATTTCGAAGGCACCTACACGACGACCTTCTCCGGCAACAAGCAGCCGACGCCACGCTGGGAATACAATCAGGTGCTCTACCAGGTCGACCTTTCCCAGCCGCCCTTCACGGCGGGAAAATAAGCCCGCCCGCTTGACGCGACCGCGGTCGTACGGGATGGTGACCCGATGGACGAAGCCACCCAACGCCTGCTCGCCGCGCGCCGCCGCCCGGACCGCCGGGCGTTGCTGCGCCAGCGTTGGGACCAGCTTTTCTTCCTCCATTGGCGCGTCGACCCGGC
The DNA here is from genome assembly GCA_044361555.1 of Opitutales bacterium. Lineage (GTDB taxonomy): Bacteria > Verrucomicrobiota > Verrucomicrobiia > Opitutales > UBA953 > UBA953. The sequence goes on along the minus strand of JBIKIO010000078.1, from coordinate 3,315 downwards.
GGCCGTCGCCCGGATCCTGCCGCCCGGACTGACCCCCGACCTCTTCGAGGGCGAGACGCACCTCGGCATCGTCGGCTTCCGCATGCTCGGTCTCCGGCCCGAAGGCCTCCCCGCCCTGCCCTGGCTCTCTTCGTTCAACGAACTGAACGTCCGCGTCTACGTGCGCGACGCCTCCGGCGAACCGGGCGTATGGTTCCTGTCGCTCGACTGCGACCGCGGGCCGGCCGTACGCATCGCCCGCACGTTCTTCGGCCTGCCCTACGAGCACGCCGACGTGACGCACCGCGCCTTCGGCGAGCGCCGGACGATGGACTGCCAGCGCGCCGGCTTCGCGCACGCCGCCCGTTACGCCTGGAAGGCGCTGACTCCGCCCGCGCCGGCCGAACCCGGCACGCGGCTCTTCCACCTGGCGGAACGTTATAACTTCTTCTCCGTCCGCGGCGGACGTCTGCTCCGCGGACAAGTCCACCACGCGCCTTACGCACTCAGCCTCGCCCAGCTGACCACCTGGAGCGAACAACCGGTGGAGTGGGACGGCTTCCCGCTCGCCGGCCGTGCGCCGGACTACGCGCACTGCAGCGCGGGCGTCGACGTCGAGGCCTTCGGTCTCGTCCCCGGCCATGCGTAAGCAACTCAAAGAATACCGCCACGCGGTCTGGGACTGGAACGGCACGCTGCTCGACGACACCTGGCTGTGCTGCGCGTCCCTCAACGGCCTGCTGACCGAGGACGGCCATCCGCCCGTCGATCCGGTGCGCTACCGGGAGATCTTCCAGTTCCCCGTCATCAAGGTCTACCAGGCCATCGGCTTCACGCCCGACGAAGCCTCCTTCCGCGCGATGTCCGTCCGCTTCATGGCCGCCTACGAGGAACGGAAGACGGAGTGCCGCCTGCACGACCACGCCGAGACGCTGCTCGCCGGACTCACCGCCGCCGGGCTCACGCATTCGGTGCTCTCGGCCTACGAACGCACGCTGCTCGCGGACACCCTCGCGCACTACCGGCTCGACGGCTGCTTCCGCAAGGCCTGCGGCGGCGACGACATCCATGCCGGCAGCAAGGAAGAACGCGCCCGGCGACACCTGGCCGACCTCGACGTGCGTCCCGAGGACGTGATCTATTTCGGCGACACGGCCCACGACGCCGAAGCGGCCGCGGCCATGGGCGTGGACTGCGTGCTCACCGCCCACGGCCACCAGCATCGCGCGCGCCTCGAGGGGCTGAACGTCCGGATCGTCGACGGGTTTGCGGAGCTGTTGGCCGAACTTTAGGCAACCTTGGGCCCCCAGTGGGGTCAAAAAAGGGTACCCCGTCCCGTTTTAGTTGCCCCCGAGCGGCCTCCGGGGTTCTTATCCACGCCCCATCACCCCCATGGCCCCTTTAGCGGCATTCTCCGCCCTCCAACCCGACATCACCGACTCGCCTTGGCTCGTCCTGGCCCTCGCGCTGTTGGTGGCGTTCGCCATCTACCTTATCCTGCGCTCTAAACGTAAATAATATGACCGACACTCCCCACTCCTCCGACGCCTCTGACGAAATCAACGACGTCAAGCAGGCCAGCGCCGAAGGCTTCGGCTCCAACGAACAGGTCTTCCCGCCGAGCGCCGCCTTCGTCGCCCAAGCCCGCGTCAAGGGCATGGATGGCTACACCACCCTCTACGATCGCTCGATCAAGGACCCCGATGGCTTCTGGTCCGACGAAGCCAAGGAGCTGACCTGGTTCCAGCCGTGGACCAAGGTCGTCGACGAGTCCAAGAAGCCGTTCTTCCGCTGGTTCGTCGACGGCAAGACCAACGTGGCCTACAACTGCCTCGACGCGCAGGTCGCCAAGGGCCTCGGCGACAAGGTCGCGATCGTTTACGAAGGCGAGCCCACCGCCGACGGCAAAGCTGTCGAGGTCCGCCGCATCACCTACCGCCAGCTACTCTCCGAAGTCAGCCGCTTCGCCAACGTGCTCAAGGGCATGGGCCTGCAGCGCGGCGACACGGTCGCGATCTACATGCCGATGGTCCCCGAGCTCGCGATGGCCGTCTTGGCCTGCGCCCGCCTCGGCATCGTCCACTCGGTCGTGTTCGGCGGCTTCTCGGCCGAATCCATCCGCGACCGCGTCAACGACGCGAAGTCGAAGGCGGTCATCACGATGGACGGCGGCTACCGCCGCGGCAAATTCCTGCCACTCAAGCAGACCGTCGACGAGGCCGTGAAAGATTGCCCGTCCTGCGCCCATGTGCTCGTCCTCCAGCGCCACCCGGGCAAGCCCGATGCGGGCTGCGCCATGCAGGCCGGTCGCGATGTCTGGTATCACGAAGCCGCCGCCCAGGTTACTGACCAGTGCGAAGCGGTCCAACAGGAAGCCAACGAGATGCTCTTCCTGCTCTACACTTCCGGCTCCACCGGCAAGCCCAAGGGCATCATGCACAGCGTGGGCGGCTACATGGTCCACGCCTACTCGACCAACAAGTATGTCTTCGATCTCCGCGGCGACGATCTCTTCTGGTGCACGGCCGACGTGGGTTGGGTCACGGGCCATACCTATGTGGTCTACGGCCCGCTCCTCAACGGCGCTTCGGTGCTGATGTATGAAGGCGCACCCGACGCGCCTGACTTCGGCCGCTTCTGGAAGATCGTCCAGGACCATAAGGTCACGGTCTTCTACACGGCCCCGACCGCCATCCGCGCCTTCATGAAGTGGGGCGACGAGTGGGTGAAGAAGCATGACTTGTCTTCCCTCCGCCTCCTCGGCTCCGTCGGCGAACCGATCAATCCGGAAGCCTGGCTCTGGTATCACCGCAACATCGGCGCCGAGCGCTGCCCGATCGTCGACACCTGGTGGCAGACCGAGACCGGCGGCCACATGATCACCCCGATGCCCGGCTGCACGCCCACCAAGCCCGGCTCGGCCACGCTGCCTTTCTTCGGCGTCGACGCCGCCGTCCTCGACGAGCACGGCAACGAGACCGACCACGGCATCCTCGCCATCCGCAAGCCCTGGCCGGGCATCACGCAGGGCATCTTCGGCGACGAACAGCGCTACGTGGATACTTACTGGAACCGCTGGGGTGGTAAATATTACTTCCCGGGCGACGGCGCCATCCGCGACAAGGACGGTTACCTCTGGATCACCGGACGCGTCGACGACGTGGTCAATGTCTCCGGCCACCGCATCGGCACGGCCGAACTGGAAGCGATCTTCATCGAGGACGCGGCGGTCGCCGAGTCCGCGGTCATCGGCGTGAAGCACGACCTCAAGGGCCAAGGCCTCATGGCCTTCGTGATCCTGAAGTCCGCCGCCGCCCAGACGGTCAACGAAGCCGA
>JBIKIO010000016.1:0-20173 GCA_044361555.1 Opitutales bacterium | reverse complement strand
TGGTCTTTTCCAGCGATAATGGCCCGGCGAAATCCAGGGCCAACGATATCGGCGTAACGGGAAAATATCGCAGTCACTACAACGTCGGTGAAACCGGCGGCTTGCGGGGCCAGAAAACCAGCCTCTTTGAAGGCGGCGTGCGGGTGCCGTTCATCGTGCGGTGGCCGGGCCGAGCGCCGGCTGGCCTGAAAAATGACGCCACCGTGCTGACGGCGGTGGACCTTCTCCCGACCTTCTGCGCCATCGCCGGAATCAACCCGCCGGAAGCAATCGACGGCGAGAACCTGCTGCCGGCCCTCAAGGGCGAAGTGGCTCGGCGCACGCGGCCCATCTTCTGGCGCATCAGCGGGAACCGGAGAGAAGCCGACTACTGGCCTGACTTAGCGGTGCGCGACGGAGACTGGAAACTGTTCACCACCTTCGACGGAAAGCGCTCCGAACTCTACGAGCTGCCGTCAAACCGTGCTGAAGATGTGACCAAGAATCAGGCCAAGGAACACCCGCAGATCGTCGCCCGCTTGACCCAGCTCGCGCTGGAGTGGAACGCCACACTGCCCACCAAGACGGACCCCGCCTGTTCGGCGGAACCGCGATAAGCCCGGCGTAAAGAAAAGCAGGCTGGAGCGGTGTGTCGTCCAGTGATTGACTGCGGCCGATGCTCGACTGGATCCATAGCCAAACCCTGCTGCCCGCTGACGGATGGATCCTGCTACTCGCGCTCTTCGGGGCTCTCTGCATCGGGCTTTCGAAGTCCGGCCTCGCCGGTACGGCCACCCTCAACGTGGTCATCATGGCCAAGATCTTCGACGCCAAGCCGTCCGTGGGCATCGTACTCCCGATGCTCATCGTGGCCGACCTGATGGGTTACCTCATCAACCGCCAGGGCGGGAGCTGGCGGCAGATCGTGCCGATGATCCCCGCCGCGGTCGTCGGGGTGCTCCTAGGCTGGGTGTTGCTCGATCAGGTCGACAACGGCACCGCGCGGATCGTCATCGGCGTGCTCATCCTCGCACTCCTGGGCTTCAACGTCGTCCTGCACCATCGTCGCGAGCAGTTGCTGGCGCTCACGCGTCACCAGACCTTCACCTGGGGCATGGGCGGGATCGCCGGCGTCTCGACGATGCTCGCCAACGCCGCCGGCCCAGTGATGACGGTTTACCTCCTCGCCCAGCGACTGGAGAAAAAAGAGCATCTCGGGGTCTTCTGCCGCTTCTTCCTGTTCATCAATCTGTTCAAGCTGCCGTTCAGCGGCAACCTTGGGCTCGTCACCGGCCAGACCCTCATGACGAATCTGGTCCTGCTCCCGGGCGTCGTCGCCGGCATCATCCTCGGCTGGCAGATCCTTAAGCGTATCCGCCAGGACGCCTTCGAGTCAGTTCTGGCCTGGCTGACGGCCTTCGCGGCGGTCTGGCTCATCGTCGGCTGACCGCTTGACTCCGCCCGGCGGGACGGCGGGAATAAGGGTCTTATGAAGACCCCGTTCCTCGCCCTTCTCGCCGGCTTCGCCCTCGTCGGCTGCCAGACCCCGGAAGCCGCCCCCGCCGCCCCGGCCAAGAGCGCGCCCGTCGCCGCTCCGGCCAAGGCCGTCCCCGTTCAGCGCAACCTCGCCGTGGGCGCCACGCCCGAGAGCGTGACCAAGGGTTTCGGTGGCAAGTATTTCGTGACCCTCATGGGCACCTCCCGCAAGGCCGGTGACGGCGACGGCAAGATCGTGAAGGTCGACGGCGACAAGGTCACCACCCTCACCGAAGGCCTCGACGACCCGAAGGGCATCGTCTTCGTCGCGAACCGCCTCATCACCGCCGACTTCGACAAGGTCTGGTCCATCGACGCCAAGGGCAAGAAGACCCTGCTTGCCGGCCCTTCCGCCTTCCCCACCCCGCCCACCTTCCTCAACGACGTCGTCGTCTCGCCCGACAAGAAAAGCGTGCTGATCACCGACATGGGCGCGGTCACCAAGATGCGTGGCGCCGACGGCAAGCTCTTTGAAATCAACAGCGCCGAGCACAAGGCCATCCCGGTCATCGCCCGCGTCTTCCAAGTCACCCTCGACGGCAAGGTCACCGAAGTCATCGCTCCGACCCCGAAGATGCTCAATCCGAACGGCATCGACGTCCTCGCCAACGGCCGCATCCGTATCGCCGAGTTCTTCACCGGCGACGTGCTCGAATACAACAAGGGCAAGTGGAAGACCATCGCCAAGGGCCACCGCTCCGGCGACGGCATCGTCCATGACTCCAAGGGCCGCTTCTACGTCTCCGAAGTCTTCACCGGCCGCGTCACCCGCTACGAAGCCGACGGCTCCGCCCCCAAGGAACTCGGCCAGGGCCTCAAGGCCGCCGCCGACCACTTCCTCGACGAGAAGGCCGGCGTGCTCATCGTCCCGGACAGCAAGGCCGGCGAACTGGTCTTCCTCGCCCTGTAAGGCGGGCCAGGGCCCGCAATCTGGACCCGGCGAAGCCTGCTCAGCAGGGGTTAATCGACTGAAAATAACTCCAGCCCGGCGCACAGCGGGCTGGAGTTATCCTATCACCCGCCAAGGATAGGCCACCTCAGCGATGCCCCTGCGTTGCCTCACCCTTTTCCCCTTCCTCGCCGCGCTGGTTTACGGCGCGACGCCGGAGGCGCGTATCGACGAGAAGCACCGGGCCTTCCTCAAGGAATACTGCGTCGAATGCCATAACGCAGATAAGCAGAAGGGCAAATTACGCCTGGACGACATCGCGCTGAAGCTGGATACGGTGCAGCTCGCGGACCGTTGGCAGAAGATCCTGAATCAAGTCAACTCGGGGGAGATGCCGCCCGACGACTCCAAGCAGCCGGCTCCGGTCGCGAAAGCTGATTTCCTCGAGATGCTCTCGGGCACGCTTGTCACCGCGCGGAAGACCATCGGTGACGCCCATGGCCAGATCACGATGCGTCGCCTGAACCGCCGTGAATACAAGAACACCCTCCGCGACCTGCTCGGCATCGACCTGCCCGTCAATGAACTGCCCGCCGACGGCGGCGCCGGGGCCTTCGATACCGTGGGAGCCTCGCTCTTCATGTCGTCAGACCAGTTCGAACGCTATCTGGCGCTCGGCCGGCAGGCGATCGACGAACATTTCATCCGCTTCGCTCCGACGAAGCCCTTGAAGATCCGGACCGAAGCCGAAGCCTACGCGAATCCGCGCATCCTCAAGTCCTACGCCGACCGCGTTGACTGCCATGAGCGCTATGTCGCCTGGACCAAGGCGGTCGATGCGGCTGCGGCCCGTCCCGAAAATAATGCCATCGTCGCGACCCTTACGGCCGAAAAGAAAGGCAACGCTACCTACCGCTATTACCAGTGGCAGCGTATCCCGGGCGCACCCAGCCCGGAGAAATTCGGCTACCTCGACGCCATCCATGCGGACGAGCAAGGCCGACGCAATTGGGTCCACTCCGCCCCCCAGCAGCGGGCTTACCTGGAACATCCGGCCTCCCAGACCGGGTCGTTCCTGACCTACGCCGACGTCTTCGCCAACCCCTACCAGCCTTTCAACGTCCCCGGGAACTGGCCTGCCGGCCGCTATAACGTCCGCGTCCGGATCGCCGCCACCGCCGACACCCCCAAGTCACGGCATTTCGTCGAGTTCGGACCGTTGCAGGGCGCGGTCGCCAGCACGCATGCGGTGACGGGCACGATGGAGCGGCCGCAGCTCCTGGACATCCCGCTGGAAATCACGAGCAAAGGGAGCCGCGGTTTCTTCCTGCGCGAACGAGGCTCCTTCGACTCGAACGAACGCGCCCTGCAGATCTTCGGCGAAGCCCTCCGGCGTAACGGCGTCGGGCCGGAATTCGCCCTCTGGATCGACTGGATCGAGATCACCAACGTCGACGGCCAGATGGTCAGCCACAAGCAAAGGCGCGAAGTCGAACTCCACGCCAACGCCATGGTCGGCGGGACCTATAACGGCTATTTCAAGGGAGGCCACGAGGCCGCACAGGCGTTCCTCGCCACGGGTAAGCCGCAGAAAGGCATCCCCGACGCGCAGGAAGCGAAATTCCGGGTCAAGGTCTTTGAGCAGAACGGCCCGAGCTTCCGGCGCTACCTGGAAGATCCGCTCACGAAGACGGGCGCCTACCTGACGATCCACAACGTGCACAAGGAGGAAGCCATCACGCTCCCGCCTGACCAGCCTTCGGGCTGGCTCAAGACCAAGCATGTGATCCCGACGGTCCCGCCGGGAGAATACCTCCTACGACTCCGCATCGGCGCGACCCCGGACGCCCCGAAGGAACGACGCTACCTTGCCGTCGGCACGCGCCTCTCCGGCGAGGAGGACTTCACGCTCGTCGAGACCCGTGAGGTGACCGGTAGCATCACGGACCCTCAGGTGATGGAATTGCGCGTGAACGTCACGGCGGACAGCCCGCGGACGTTCATCCTCCGCGAGAAGCGCGAGGTCAAATTGGACCTGGAACGCTATGAGGCCGCTCGCAAGCAGACCGGCATGGGTCCGCCTCCGGCGCTCTGGATCGACTGGGTCGAATGGGAAGGCCCCTTGTCGGCCGAAGGGAAGGCCGCGACGACCAGGCCGATCCTGACCCGCGGCGAAGGCCAGACCGACGAAGATCAGGCGCGCGCCTGCTTCGCCGACTTCGCCCACCGCGCCTTCCGGGGACGGTCCGCCGAAGCGCCGTTCCTCGCGCGGCTCCTAGGAATATACCGCGCCGGCCGTCAGAGCGGGCTCGACCACGAGCGCGCCTTACGTAAACCGCTCAGCGTGATCCTCGCCTCCCCCGGCTTTCTTTATCTCTCCGAACCCAACACCGGGAAAGGATCTCGCCGGCTCGACGACCTCGAACTCGCCTCCCGTCTATCCTACTTCCTCTGGAGCGCCCCTCCCGACGCCGAACTCCTGCGGCTCGCCGAAAAAAACACCCTGCACGAGCCCGCCATCCTGAGCGCGCAGGTCGACCGTCTGATCGCCGACCCGAAGTCATCCGCCTTCGTGACCGGGTTCACCCATCAGTGGCTCGGACTGCACCGCCTGGATTTCTTCCAGTTCGACACGAAGCTGCATAAGGATTTCGACGACAGCACCAAAGCCGCCGCCCGCAATGAGGTCTATCAGACCATCGACCATGTCCTGCGCCATGGCGACAGCCTCAACCGCCTGCTCAAGAGCGACTACGTGGTGATCAACGGTCTGCTCGCCGATTACTACGGATTGAGCGAGGTGAGCGGTGACGCCTTCCGCAAGGTAACGCTCCCCAAGGATTCGCCTCGCGGCGGACTGCTCGGCATGGCGGCGATCCTCGCCATGGGCAGTAATGGTCGTGACACCAGCCCGGTCGAACGCGGGGCCTGGATCCTCCGCAAACTCCTGCACGAACCGCCGCCCCCTGCCCCGCCGAACATCCCTCAGTTGAGCCGACTCGAAGACAAGCCCCTCTCCACCCGCGAACGCCTCGCCGCCCACCAAGAGCAACCCCAGTGCGCCCAGTGCCACCGGAAGATCGACCCCATCGGCTTCGGGCTGGAGAATTTCAATGCCACCGGCAAATGGCGGACGACGGAGACTTACGAGAAGAAGGGGGTCGGCCTTAAGACCTGGCCGATCAGCCCGGCCGGCGCCTTTTACAAAGGTTCGAGTTTCAAGGACTACTTCGAGCTCCGCGACCAGATCGCCGCCCATCCGCAGAAGTTCGGCCGCGGCTTCACCGAGGCCCTCGTGGAGTATGGCATGGGGCGTCCGTTCGGTTTCCTCGACGAACCGCTCGCCACGACCATCCTCACGGAGGCGCAGGCCAAAGACTATCAGATGGCCGCCTTCATCCGTGCGCTCGTCCTCTCCGAAACTTTCCAAACCAAATGAGCCGAACCGACCTCAGCCGCCGTCACTTCCTCCGCGCCGCCGGCACGCTGATCGCCTTGCCCGCGCTGAGTTCGCTCGGCTTCAAGGCCTTCGCCGCCGAGAAGCCTGTCAACCAACCGAAGCGCATGGTCTTTCTGGGCTTCGGCTATGGCGTCACCAACGAGACTTGGTTCCCTTCACTCAAGGACACCGGCGCCGACTACGCCCTACCCGCCGGGCTCGCCCCGCTGGCCGAGCACAAGAAAGACTTCACGCTCGTCCAAGGCCTCTCGAATAAGTTCAGCGATGAGGCCCACTGGGGGAGCACCTTCTGGCTCACGGGGGCCAACCGCTATTCCGAGCCGGGCCAGAGCTTCCACAACGGCATCTCCGCCGACCAAGTCGCCGCCGCCAAGCTCGGTATGAATACGCGTTATGGCTCCATCCGGCTCGACTGCGCGAACGCCGTCGACTCCGGCCACGGCCCCGGCTCGATGGCGTGGGATGCGCGAGGTAAGCCGCTGGTCGGGCACGAGAACCCGGTCGCCGCCTACCATCGTCTGTTCTCCGACGAGACCATGCCGCTCGCCCAGCGCCAAGCGCTGCTCGCCCAGCAACGCAGCGTGCTCGACGCCGTGCTCGAAGACGCCGCCCGCGTCCGTCGCGGCCTCTCGCGCGCCGACACCGACAAGCTCGACGAATACTTCCAGAGCGTCCGCGATATCGAACTACGGCTCTCGAAGGACGAACAGTGGCTGGATCGTCCCAAGGCCAAAGCACCCTTCCCGGAACCCAAGCCCGGCCTCGCCGGCAAGGACGAGATCAAGGTGATGTATGACCTCATCGTCGCGGCGCTCCAGACCGACAGCAGCCGCGTCCTCACCTACCGTCAGCCGGTCAGCTCGCTCCTCGCGAGCCTGAGCCTGAAGGTGGCCTCGCACGACATGAGCCACTACGCCCCGGGCGAGCGCATGGAGGCCTCGCAGAAGCGCGACCTTGAACAAAGCAGACTGCTCGCCGGTCTCTTCGCCAAGCTCAAGGCCACTAAGGAAGCCGACGGCTCCAGCCTTTTCGACCACACCACGATCGCTTACGGCAGCAATATCCGGACGATCCACTACCTCGACAACTGCCCGACGCTGATCGCCGGGGGCGGCTCCGGCATCCGTCTAGGCCAGCATGTCGCCCTCCAAGGTAAGAGCACCCCGCTCTGCAATCTCTGGCTCACCTTGCTGCAAGGCAACGGTGTCAAGGTCGACAGCCATGGCGACAGCAACGGCACCATCAAGGAACTCAGCGCCTGACCCACTCTTATGAAAACCCTGCACCTCCTCCTGCTCTCCCTCGCGCTTCCCGTCTTCGCCCAGGACGGCTTCACGCCGCTCTTCAACGGCAAGGACCTCTCCGGTTGGGACGGCGAACCCGGCCTCTGGAAAGTCGAGGACGGCGTGATCGTCGGCACGAGCGAAGTCGGCAAGCCGAAGACGAACTCGTTCCTGATCTGGAACGGCAAGGTCAAGGACTTCGAGGTCCGCGCGACGGTCAAGGTCGTCGGCGATAACAACTCGGGCGTACAATACCGCAGCCGCCGTCTGCCTGAAGTGACCCCTTGGACGATTCTCGGCTACCAGTGCGACGTTCACCCGACCGACGTCCATACGGCGATGACCTACGAAGAACGAGGCCGTGGCATCTTCGGCTATAACGGCGTCGATGTGGTGATGGACCCGACCGGCCAGCGCTGGCAGGTCGGCGAACGCCCGCGCGTGCAGGCCGACATCTCCCAGTATAACGAGTTCACGGTCATCGCCCGCGGCAACCGCCTCGAGCACAAGGTCAACGGCCAGACGACCTCGGTCTTCATCGACCACGATGAGAAGGGCCGCGCCCTCGAAGGCCTCATCGCCATCCAGCTCCACGCCGGCAATCCGCATAAGACCTACGTCAAGCAGGTCCTGCTCAAGGTACTCGAAGACGGCGCTATCCTGCCCTTCGACCAAGCCGCCCTGCCCGCCGGTTCTAAGAAGATCGACAAGCCCAAGGTCGTCAGCGCCCAGGGCAAGAACCCGCCCAAGAAGAAGGCCCCGGCCAAGAAGTAAGGCCATGCGTCCCCTGCTGCTGGCCCTTGCTACCTGCCTAGCCGCCCAGCTCTCGGCGGCCAGACCCAACATCCTCCACATCCACGCCGACGACCACCGGGCCGACGGCCTGGGTGCGCTCGGTGCTCCGGGTCTCCTCACCCCGAACCTCGACGCGCTCGTCGCCCGCGGGACCACCTTCACCCGGGCCTACACCCAAGGCTCCATGATCGGCGCGGTCTGCACGCCCAGCCGCACGATGATGCTGACCGGCCGGTCCTGGCAACGCATCCCGGGCGCGAAGGACGCCCGCCCCGGAGCCGCGCAGCCGCAGACCTTCCTGCCCAGCGTGCTGGCCGCCGCCGGCTATCGTACCTGGCATATGGGTAAGGGTGGGAACGCGTTCACCGAGGGACTTCGCGCCTTCCAGACGAGCATCCTCGACGACGCCAAGACGACGGACGCCCCCGCCACCGATCGCGCCCACGCGAGCGCGCGCCTCGCCGAACGTACGATCGGCTTCCTGAAAGATCATGCTGCCCGCAAGGACGCCGCGCCCTTCTACGCCTATCTGGCTCCACCCGTACCGCATGACCCGCGTTCGGCCGAACCGCGCTTCCACGCGATGTATGACCCGGCGAAGATGACGCTATCGCCCGCCTTCCGGCCCGTCCATCCGTGGGACAACGGCGAGATGGCCGTCCGCGACGAACGCCTCGCCCCCTGGCCGCGGACGCCGGACGATACGCGCCGCCAGACCGCCGACTACTACGCCTGCGTCACCGGACTCGACCATCACGTCGGTCGCATCTTCGCCGCGCTGAAGGAGACCGGACAATGGGAGAATACGGTGATCGTCTTCTCGGGCGACAACGGCCTCTCGCTCGGAGAACACGGCCTCTTCGGCAAACAGAACCTCTATGAACGCGGCGGCATGCACGTGCCGCTCGTCATCGCCGGCCCAGGCATCCCGCACGGACGCACCGAGGCCTTCGCCTACCTGATGGATCTCTTCCCGACGTTCGCGAAGCTGGCGGACGCCAAACTCCCCGAAGGCGTCGAGGGACAGGATCTCCTGCCCGTGATCCGCGGCGAAAAACCGTCGGTGCGACCGGTCGCCTACCTAGGTTATCGCGACTGCATGCGCTCGGTCAGCGACGGACGCTGGAAACTCATCCGCTACCCGCTCGTCGACCGCACCCAGCTATTCGACCTCACGGCCGACCCGCACGAGCTGCAGAACCTAGCAGGACGACCCGAACAGGCCGCCAAGGAGAAGGAACTCACCGGACTGCTGGCCGCCGAGATGCGACGATACGGAGACACTTACCCGCTGACCGTGGATGCTCCCGCCAAGGCCGAGTGGACGCCGCCGACCCAACAGCAGCTGGACGCGGAAGACGCGGCCGCCAAGGCCCGCCGGAAGAAGGGCAAGACCCCGGCCAAGAAGTAAGCCTCGAACCATTCCCGCATAATGGGGTCAGACCCTCTTAATGGGGTCTGACCCCATTTCCGTCTTTGCCCTCCCCGCAGCTTACTCCCTAATTTCACCCTATCCCATGCGCCCCCTGTTCGCCCTGCTCTTCGCCACGCTGACGGCTCTCGCCGCCCCGCAGCGACCCAACGTCGTGCTCATCCTCGCGGACGACCTAGGCTACTCCGACCTCGGTTGCTACGGCAGCGAGATCGCCACGCCGAACCTCGACGGGCTAGCCAACAAGGGCGTGCGCTTCACGCAGTTCTATAACACCGCGCGCTGCTGGCCTTCGCGCAGCGCCTTGCTCTCCGGTTACTATGCGCAGCAGATCCACCGCGACGCGCTCCCCGGCCTCGGTGGCGGCGGCCAAGGCATCCGCCAGTCCTGGGCGCGCCTGCTCCCGGACTTCCTCAAGCCCGCCGGCTATCGCAGCTACCACAGCGGGAAGTGGCATATCGACGGACCGGTCCTCGCCAGCGGCTTCGACCGCTCGCTCGACATGCGCAACCAAGGCAACTTCTTCAGCGCCAAGGGTAACTCGATCGACGACGTCCCGGTGAAGGTCCCGGCCGACGAGAAAGGCTATTACGCGACCATCGCCACGGCCGACCACGCCATCGACTGCCTCAAGGACCATGCGACTAACTACAAGGACAAGCCGTTCTTCCACTACATCCCGTTCATCGCCCCACACTTCCCGCTCCACGCCCTGCCCGAAGACATCGCCAAGTATCGCGACAAGTATCTCGCCGGCTGGGAAGCCCTGCGCATCGCGCGCCATGCCCGCCAGCGGGAACTCGGCCTGACGAATACGCCGCTCTCCGCGGTCGAACCCGAAGTCGGCCCGCCCTACGCCTTCCCCGATGCGATCGCCAAGCTCGGTCCGAACGAGGTGAACCGCCCGCTGCCTTGGGACTCGCTCACCGCCGAGCAGCGCCGCTTCCAGGCCACGAAGATGGCCATCCACGCCGCGATGGTCGACCGCATGGATGCGGAGATCGGTCGTATCATCGCGCAGCTCAAGGCCATGGGCGCCTACGAGAACACCCTTATCCTCTTCGCCTCCGACAACGGCGCCAGCGCCGAGATCATGGTCCGCGACGGCGGCCACGATCAGCAGGCCGCCATGGGCAGCGCCGCGACCTACCTCTGCCTCGGGCCCGGCTTCTCCAGCGCCGCCAACACCCCGCACCGCCGCCATAAGACCTGGGTGCACGAAGGCGGTATCAGCACACCGCTGATTGCCTCTTGGCCCGCCGGCATCGCCGCTCATGGCGAACTGCGCCACACGCCCGGACACGTCATCGACGTCGTCCCGACCATCCTGGACCTCGCCGGCATCACCAAGCCATCCGACTGGAAAGGCGTACCGATACCGACCGCCCCGGGCAAGAGCCTCGCTCCCGCCTTCGTCAAGGACATCACCATCGAACGTCCGAGCCTCTGGTGGCTTCATGAAGAGAACAAAGCCATCCGCGTCGGCGACTTCAAACTTGTCGCCGCCAAGGGCGACGCCTGGGCGCTCTACGACCTGAAGACCGATCGCGCCGAACAAAACGACCTCTCCACCAAGATGCCCGAGAAGGCCAAGGAACTCGCCGACCTCTGGCAGAAGCAGACCGACGAATACGTGGCTCTCGCGAAGCTCACGGTCGCCGGACAACCGAAGGGCAAGGCCGGCAAAGGCGCCGCGAAGAAGAAGGCGAAGTAAGTCAGCGAAGGCGGAGTGGATCCGTTGAACCGTAGGCTGGTTGGTATTTAGCCCTAAAACAAACCTCTCTGACCCCAGACACCATGAACCGCCGCCAATTCATCACCACGAGCACGGGGGCTCTGGCGGCGACGCTCGTGCCAGCCTCAGCAGCGGACACAAAACAGAAGACTGTCTGGGGTATCGCCGAGCTTTGGCAGTGGCTCTATGAGAAGCAGCAGACCAGTGGCCATGACTCGGCAGACTGCCTGCAAGCTCATCTCGATCACGGTATCCGCCATGTCATCTGGGCGCTCGGACGCAGCACGCTCGACTACCACAGCGCCCTGCCGACTTCCACGATGTATGCCGGCGATACGCGGCCGGAGACAAAGGTGATTGGTGATTCCTTCCGCAAAGAGTGCTCACTGCGGGCCGCTTTGGCCTTCGCCGAGAAAAACAACATGGTCATCTACGGTCGGCTCGGCATGAACCGCCATTACGGCGACTCACTCGGTGGGGGTTTACGGTCGCAATACATCGCCACTCATCCCGAGTGGACGGAGAAGCATCGCGGAGGACAGGCGGACGGCACGAGGGTCAGCTTTGCCATTCCCGAGTATCGCGCCGAACGCATCGCCGTACTGCTGGAGGTTGCGCGAATCGGGGCGCATGGCCTTTGCCTCGACTTCTGCCGACAGCCGCCCATCGCACGCTACCATCCGCAAATACTTGAACCCTGGCTAAAGGCAGGTCGCGATGATCCACGCAAGATGGCCGTCGGCTCACCGGAGTTTCTCGCATGGGCGCAGCATCGCGCCGATTTCGTGAATCTCTTCATGCGCGATCTCCGCGACCAACTCCGCAAATTGGAGAAAATCACCAAGCACAAGGTGCCTGTGATGGTCCGCATTCCTGAGGCCACGCTCGCTTTGAATTTGATGGAAGGCCTCGATCTCCGCACATGGCTCAAAGAGAGCTGGGTAGATGAGATTGCTCTCAATCCGCTCTGGATTTGGGACATCGACTACCCCGACACCGCCCGGCCCTATCTTGATTTGGCCCGGGCCCACGGTGCTAAGGTATATGGCGGAGCCAACACGGTCACCGGTAAAGGCGTCACCGCCAACGCGCGCGGTTTTCTCGAAAGGATCGCCCGCAACTATGACGAAGGCGCGGACGGCATCGCCCTCTTCCAGACCGACGCAGCGCTCCTCGATCCGACCCTCAAAGCCCTGTTCCGCCCGGTGTTCCCCCATCTCACTCATGCCGCCGCTGTTTCCGGAATGCTCTCCGCAGCCCGAATAAAACAGCCGCAGATGAGCGAGAGCGAGCGCCACTTCGGCTTAGACAATCACAGTTTACTTCCCCAACTCGGCCGAGCACCCCGCCTCAGCATCGACACCCTTTAACCCCGCCCATCGTTGCTCCGTGAGACTCCAGAGTATTCCCGAGTCCATCGAATCGGCCAACAAGGCACTCCAATCTAAATGAAACCACTTTTATTGATTATATTTATCGCCCTACAAATCTGCCCGGCAGGTCAGCTTTGCGCACAGAATTCAACCACCATCCTGAAGCCCGACGCATTGCGCGGCTATGTCGCGACCTTCAATGGACAGCGACCGGACGATACGGCCGTAGACTTGCCCAGCGATGGATCAATCACCGCCATTCGCAACGATCAAGCCGCCGCCTGGATGGAGCGCAACGTGCCCCTCTTCGAGTGTTCCGACAAAGACATCGAAGAGACCTACCACTTTCGCTGGTGGGCATATCGCAAGCACATCTGGCACACCCCCGCTGGCTTTGTCGTCACGGAGTTCCTCCCGAAGGTCAGCTGGAGCAAACTCTATAACACCATCAATTGCCCGGTCGGACACCAACTCTACGAAGGGCGCTGGATTCGCGACGCGAAGGTCATCGACGACTACTCCCAGTTTCACTTTGGCAAGGGCGGCGATGCCGGGGGCGAGACCAAACAGTATTCACAGTGGATCACCGACGCCATCTACGCCCGCTACCTGGTCACCGGTGACAAACCGTTTGTCACGGGGCTGCTCGATGGGTTGATCAAAAATCATGAGGCTTGGAAGCAGGGCAATCCGAAGCTCAACGCCTGGCAGAAAAGCCGCCTGCTCGACAACGGGCTCTATTGGCAGGTCGATTCTTGGGAGGGACAGGAATTCTCCATCGGCGGCACGGGTATCCGCCCACCGATGAACTCGTATATGTTCGGCGGGGCTCAGGCGATCGCGCGGATCGCGGAATTGGCGGGACGGAAAGATCAGGCCGAACACTATCGGTCCGAAGCCGAGCGCCTACGCCAACAGGTGCAGGCCCAGCTGTGGGACCCCGAGGCAAAGTTCTTCAAAGTGATGCGGCATGAAAATGCGCCCATGAATCAATACACCAACTCGGTCGCGGAGGAATGCGCACCAGGCAAACTCGTCAAGGTCCGGGAAATCTTCGGCTATGTGCCCTGGTATTTCAATCTGCCTACAGATGGTCAGGGCTATGAAGAGGCCTGGCGTCAGCTGACCGACCCGCAGGGATTCCTCGGCACATATGGCCCGACCGTGGCTGAGCGTCGGCATCCCAAGTTCTTCATCAACGCCGCGGGCTGCATGTGGTGCGGAGCAAGCTGGCCCTTCTCGACGTCCCAGACCCTGACCGCCTTAGGTAATGTGCTGAACAACTATCACCAAGGCGTCATCGGGAAAAAAGAGTATTTCGATACCCTGAAAGCCTATACGCGGAGCCATCGCCTGAAGGTGGACAACAAGGTCGTGTCATGGCTCGACGAGTCGATCAACCCCGACACCGGCATCTGGATGAAGGTCGGACCTTTTCCGAAGACCCGCGGCCGGGATTACAATCACTCGACTTATTGCGACCTGATCATCACGGACCTCGCCGGACTCCGCCCTCGCGCGGATGACTTGGTCGAAGTCAACCCGCTCGTTCCCGATGGAGCGCTCGATTACTTCTGTCTGGATAACGTCAGCTACCACGGACGCTCGCTCACGATCCTTTGGGACAAGACCGGAACGCGCTATAACCGCGGGGTTGGCCTTCGTGTGCTCGTCGACGGCAAAGAGATCGCCCACAGTGACACCCTGAAGCGCGTGACAGGAAAGTTGAACCGTTGACCAGTTGGCCAGAACTTAAAATCCTACCCCTACCCCCACCCCTATTTTACAATCATGCGCCCCCTCCTAGCCCTCCTCCTGCTCGCTCCGTTCGCGACTCTCACCGCCGCGGATACTCCCAAGGCCGCTAAGCAGGCTCCGAAGAAACAGGTTCGCCCCACGCCGCCGACACGTGCGTTCGATGCCCCGGGCGCGCCGGCCTTCATGAAGCTCGGCGACAAGACTTCGCTCGCCGACGGCAACTACCTCGTCGGCCCGACCTACGTCGCCGCGCCTGAGACAAAGGCCGTCGAAGGCGTGCCGCAGGGCAAGATCCAGCAGTTCCAAATCGATTCCAAGACCACGCAGCGCTTCAACCCTGGCATCGCCCGCGAGGAGTTCGGCGTGCCGGACCCGAATAATCCTAAGACGCTCATCGTGAAGACGCACACGATCGACTACAAGCGCACGATCACCGTCTACATCCCGGCCCAATACGTCCCCGGCACGGCCGCGGCCCTCCTCGTCACGCACGACGGCCCTGGCCTCGGCAAGCCGGACCTCAAC
Source organism: Opitutales bacterium (assembly GCA_044361555.1). GTDB lineage: Bacteria > Verrucomicrobiota > Verrucomicrobiia > Opitutales > UBA953 > UBA953. The sequence continues at coordinate 5,408 of JBIKIO010000016.1, read as the reverse complement.
ACGGCGCGCATCCTCGACAACCTGATCGCGCAGAAGCGTATCCCCGCCCTCATCATGGTGCAGATCGCCAATGGTGGCGGCGACGCCCAGGGCCACGAACGCGGCCGGGAATACGACAACATGTCCGGCCTCTACGCCGAGTACATCCAGCACGAAGTACTCCCGCTCGTGGAGAAGAATTACGGCGTGAAGTTCACCACCGATCCCGAAGGCCGCGCCACGATGGGCACGAGCTCCGGCGGTTCCGCCGCGCTCATCATGGCCTGGTATCACCCGGAATGGTTCCGCCGAGTGCTCACGCTTTCCGGCACGTTCGTGAACCAGCAGTGGCCCTTCGACCCGAAGACCCCAGGCGGCGCCTGGGATTTCCACGACACCCTCATCCCCCAGAGCGAGCGCAAGCCCATCCGCCTCTACATGGCCGTCGGCGACCGCGATAACTACAACCCCAACGTCATGCGCGACGGCATGCATGACTGGGTCGAAGCCAACCACCGCATGGCCAAGGTCCTTAAGGACAAGGGCTACCCCTACCAGTATTACTTCTGCCAGGATTCCGGACACGGCATCGGCAACGCCCGCGCCCAGCTCCTGCCTGCCGCCCTCGAATGGCTCTGGCAGGGATATCAGGCCCGCTGAGGCGACGTCTCGGGATTGCCCAACCGTGGGCATCTGTGATGCTAACGAGACCGCCACCCCTGGCGGTCTCTTACGTATGGGAGACTCCCCCACCCCCTCCGACCACACCCTGCAGGTGCAGCGACTCTTCGTCCAGCACCAGCAGGTGGTGCTGTATTACGTCCTGACGATCGAACCAAACCTCGGGGACGCCCAGGATATCGTCCAGGAAGCGTTCCTCACGGTGAGCCGCAAGGCGGAGACTTACGCCCTCGGCACCAACTTCCCCGCGTGGGCCTGCACCGTCGCCCGCTACCAAGCGCTCCAGTTCCAGCGTACCCGCGCCCGCGCGGCGGCGCGCCTGGACGATGATGTGATGGAAATGCTTTACGGCGAGGAAGCCCCGACCCCGGAAATCCTCGGCCCTCGCACGGAGGCCCTCAAGGGCTGCCTGGGCAAACTCGCCCCGATGGCAGGCGACCTCATCCGTCGCCGCTACCACCTCGGCCAGATGCCGGAAGCCATCGCCGCCGCCGTCGGCTGGACGCCCAACTCCGTACGCGTCGCGCTCACCCGCGCCCGCCAGACTCTCCGCGCCTGCGTCGATCGCTCGCTCGGCACTTCCGAACTTTCATGAAGCCTGAACGCCTTGACGCCCTCTTCGACGCCTGGTCGGAGTCCCGCCTGACTCCCGCCGAAGCGACCGAACTCAGCGCCCTCCTTCGTGCCGACCCCGAAGCCCGCGCCCGCTTCCGCGAGGCCGCCGCCTTTCACGGCCATCTCCATGCGGCGCTCGACGGACTCAACCTCGACCAAGCCACCGCCCCGGCCAAGACCTTGGATTTTCCGCAGCGTAGCCGCGCCCTCGGGTTCGTCGCCATGCTGCTCGGCGTCGCCCTGACGGTCGCCTCGTTCGGCTGGGCCCTCGCCGGGCGCTCGGATCGGGCCGAAAGCCGCTCCTTGGACATCCATGACGGCGGCTTCGACGGCGTCGCCGGAAAGGTCGCCGCCGGATTCCCGGCCCGCGCCTTCACTTGGGGCGGCGACCCGAGCGAAGTCGTCCGCGCAGGCGAACATCCCACGGCTCTGCGCTTCCTGGAAGCCGCCGGTGAACAGACCATCCCGAACAGCCCTCGCCAGTCTTGCGACGTCTACCAGATCATCGACCTCCGCTCCGTGCGCGACCAGCTGCTGACTTCCGGCGAAGCCTTCGTCGAACTCTCCGTCAGCCTCCGCGACGACCGGCCGGCCGGCTCCGAAACCATCCGCTTCATCTCCAAGGTCTATGTCTTCGAAGGCTCGCCCGCGGATATCGTCGGCCATTGGCCGCCGGTCGCCGATCAGACCCTCGGTAGCGGTGCCCAATTCCACGTCAGCCGCGGAAGCGCCGACGGAGCCTGGCGCCCGCTGACTACCCGCTGCGTCGTCCCGCCGACCGCCGGCTTCCTGGTCGTGCAGATCGGCGTCGGCAGTGCCGGCGCGCCCGGCAGCGCCTCGCCTAAACTGGGTCGTCAATTCGCCGACGACGTCCGCCTGACCCTCCGCACCCGACCCAGCAAAGCCGAACTAGCCTCTCGCTGAACCCATCATGACGCTCACCGACCGCATCCTGCCTTCCCTGAAGGCGCTCATCGCCAGCTGGCTCTGCTGCAACCTGGCGTTCTGGGTCGGCGTGATTCCTTGGTGGGTTACCTATCGGCGTTCGTTCAGTCACGACATGCGAGACCTCGACGTCCTGCTCGTCATCGGCTTCGTCACCGCCTGTTATCTCTCGCTCTGCTGGCTCTTCCTCGCGCTCCCCTGCGAACTCTTCCGGACCAAAGGTCTGGGCTCCATGACCCCTCGCCGCGGCGCTTTGATCGGCGTGCTGGCTTCGCTCCCGTTCGTCGTCGCGCTCATCACCGCATCAGGCTGGCGCGCGACGGAGGAGCTCGCCACCAACCCTGCGGTCACGCTCGAAGCCTTCCTCGGCACCCTGCCGCATGTCATGGGCATGCTGGCGACCGGGTTTAGTTTCGGCTGGCTCCGTCAGAAGTGGTCACCATCCGACCCCACCTCTTCAGGCAGCGGGCCCGCGGCCGCTAGCCTCCTAGTCATAGCCTGCTTCTGCGCCCCCTCGGCGCAGGCGGCCGAGCCGGCTTCCAACCGACCCAACATCCTCTTCATCGTCGCCGATGACCTCGCCACGCGGCTGGGCTGCTACGGCGACGCGGCGGCCATCACGCCTAACCTGGACCGGCTGGCCAAAGAGGGCGTACTGTTCGAGCGGGCTTACGTGCAGGGCGTCGTCTGTACGCCCAGCCGGACCTCGTTCATGCTCGGGCTCAACAACCGCCACGCTAACCCGAACCATTTCATCAAGAATCCGGAGACGATGACGATGGGCCGCTGGTTCCGCGAGCATGGCTACCAGACGTGCGCGATCGGCAAGCTCGACCACGACGACCCCAAGGACAGCTTCGTCGACCCCAAGGCCTGGGACGTGCGCGTGAAGCGCGAAGAGATGCCGCCGAAATCGAAGCCGACACGGCTCCAGACTTTCGACGAAGACCTCGGGGCGAAGCGGACTCGCATTGGTTTCTATGGCTCGAACGAGTCGGGCGACGCCCTCGCCGATACGACACGCGCCGAGCGGCTGCTGAAGTTCTTCAAAGAAGAACGCGACCCAAAGAAGCCCTTCCTGGCCTGCATCGGCTTCCACGCCCCGCACGTACCTTGGGAAGCCACCCGCGCCGCCTGGGAGGCTCATGACCCGAAGAAATTCGTCCTCGAACCGACTCCGGCGGATTCGACGCCTTTGCCCAAGGGCTCCCTCCTGCACGAACCCGGCATGGAGCTTTCCGAAGCCAGGCAACGCGAAGGCATGCGCGCCTATTACGCTGCGGTCACTTCGCTCGACGCCATCATCGGCGACCTGCTCACCCGGCTCAAGGCGGACGGTCATCTGGAGAACACCCTGATCGTCTTCACCAGCGACCACGGCTATCACCTCGGCTGGCGGGGTCAGTGGTGCAAGCACAGCGTCGACGAGCAGGTCACGCGGGTGCCGCTCATCGTGAAGATGCCCGGAGCCGCCGCCGGCCGCTCTCAAGGCATCGTAGAACTGCTCGACCTCTTCCCGTCGTTCAGCGACTTCGCCGGACTCCCCACGGCGCCCGGCCTGGACGGCAAAAGCTTCCTGCCCAACGTGCGCGACCCCAAGTCACCGGGCAAGCCCGCCGCCTTCTGCCGTGGCATGAATGGTCGCACGGTGCGCACCTTGCGCTACCGCCTGACCGAACGCACCGACGGCACGGTCGAACTCTACGATCACGCGAAGGATCCCCTCGAGTATCACAGCATCGCCGCCCTGCCTGAAAACGCGGCGACGGTGCAACGCCTCCGCGGCCTCCTCCTCGCCGAACTCGGACCCCTGCCTTCTTCCAAGAAATAACTCATGCGAAATCTACTCGCCCTCCTAGCCATCTCCCCGCTCCTGGCCTTGGAATATGCCCACAAGCCGGCCGACCCTCAGCCGACGGGGTGGCCGCTCACGGCTGAAGAGAAAGCCTTCATCGCCAAGCCGGAGTTCGAACGCCGGCCTGGCCGCGAGGGGAACAAACATCTGCCTCACCTCTGGCCGGCCGTTCCGTCCGCCGGTAGTTGGGGCGGCACGAGCTGGGTGGATACCCACGCGAAGCTGGTCGCCTACGTCCAGAAAAACCCCGGTCCTTGCGATGTCCTACTCGTCGGCGACTCGATCACCCAGCAATGGGGCAGCCCGCTCGACAAGGGCGTTCTTAACGCCGCCTGGCTGAAGGCCTTCCCCGGCGCGAAGACGATCAATATCGGCATCGGCGGAGACAAGGCCCAGAACGTGCTCTGGCGCCTCGACCACGGCGGCGTGGACGGACTCAAGCCGCGCGCGATCGTGCTGATGATCGGCAACAACAACATGTTCTTCACGCCCGAGACCGGCGTGGCCGCCGCCGCGCAAGGCGTGAAGGCCTGCCTCGCCAACCTCCGTGAGAAGTTCCCAGAGGCCGACGTGGTCGTGGCGAAGATCCTGCCGTGCCACGCACCTAAGGTCCGCTTCTACGAAGACATCCTCCTGACCAACGCCGAGATCGATAAGCTCAAGCTCGACGCCGATCCTAAGGTCAAGGTGCTCGATCTGACCCAGGACTTCCTCAACGCCGACGGCACGATCAAGGCCGACCTCTTTACGTCCGACAAGATACACCTGTCGCTGGCCGGCTACGAAGCCTACGCCAACCGCCTGAAGCCGCTGCTGGACGCCTCGCTGAAGCGCTGAGCGATGCAAAGACTTTTCCTCTCCTGCGCACTCTGCGCCGTCGCGACCCTCGCGGCGGAGCCGCGGGCGTTCCTGGAGAAGCACTGCTTCGAGTGCCATGACGCTGAGACGAAGAAAGGCGGTCTCGACCTGACCATGCTCCGCTACGACACCGCGAAGCCCGAAAAGTGGGTGCGGCTGCACGACGCCGTCGCCGCCGGCGAGATGCCTCCGGCCAAGCGCAAGAGCCAGCCCGCTTCGGCCGAACGGGCCGCCTTCGTCGCCGAACTCGGCGGACGACTCACGACGGACATCGCCGCCGCCCAACCGCACCGGATCGGCCTGCGCCGGCTCACCCGCCAGGAGTTCGAGAATTCGCTCAAGGACCTCCTCGCCTTGCCCCGTCTCGACATCACCGCACTGCTGCCGGCCGACGGACGTGTGTCCGGCTACGACAAGATCGGCAGCGGCCTCGACCTCTCCCCAGGCCATCTGGCCGCTTACCAGGAAGCGGTCG
>JBIKIO010000077.1:0-6385 GCA_044361555.1 Opitutales bacterium | reverse complement strand
CTCGCCCTGACCGGCGAAGGGGAAGCCTTCATCCAGGAGGCCAATGATTTCGGCTATCCCGTGATGCCGTTCCATGAATACGCGCTCTATCCCGGCTGCGCTGACCGCTTGGCGAAATCCTATCAGCCACCTTTCCCCGTGCAGGCACCTGATTTCAAGATGGGTGGCACGGGCTTGAGCGGCCTCGCGCTCTCCGATATCGGCGTCTGGCCGAAGGGCTTCGATGGCGTGATGTATGTCGCCAATCCCATCACCTCGAAGGTCAACGCGGTCCGTCAGCATCGCGAGGGCTCGGGCTATCGCCTCGAGAAGCTCGATGACTTCGTCACCTGCGATGACCCGTTCTTCCGCCCGATCGCCATGACGATGGGCCCGGACGGCTGCCTTTACGTCATCGACTGGTATAATAAGATCATCAGTCACAATGAAGTCGCCCGTAACCACCCCGACCGTGATAAGCAGTCCGGCCGCATCTGGCGTATCAAGCCGAAGGGCTTCGTTCCGCAGGCCGTGCCCGACTACACCAAGCTCTCTTCCGCCGACCTGATTACCCGCCTAGGTTCGAAGGTCGCCGCCGACGCCCATCTCGCCTGGCAGACGTTGGCGGATCGTCGTCCTGAAGAGGTCACGGCTAACGCGCTGTCCGCGATCGCCGGCGATGCTTCGGCTCCCGCCGCCCGCCGCATCCAGGCCCTCTGGGTCCTCGGCGAGCACGGCCAGAAGATTGGTCCGCTCGCCGAGCGTCTGCTCGCCGACCCGAATCGCAACGTCCGTCGCGAGGCGGTGAACGCCCTGCGCCACCTCGGCGCCTGGTCGCCCCATTTCGAGGCGCTTGCCGCATTGGCCTCCGACCCTGATGCCGAAGTCCGCTCCGCGGCCATCAAGGCCCTCGGCGAGGCTTCCGTGAAGCACCCCGCCGCTCTCGGCGTCATGATGCGTTTCGCCGGACCGTCGCTCGAAGGCCCCGTCGCCCCTGGTCGAGGCGGCAAGCCGATCAAGGTCGGCGCCGCCTACGAACGTGACTTCGAGCGCTTCCTCGTGCGCATGTATCTGGAGCGTCAGCCGGAGGCCGCCGCAGCCTTCCTCGCTTCGAATGACGCCAAGGCCTTGCCCGCCGAAGGACGCATGTTCGCCGCGCTCGCGCTCGACCCGAAGGTCGGCGCCCCGCTCGTCGCCGAACTCGTCGGCCAGCTCAACCGCGCACCCGGCCCCGACGAACTCTTCGCTGTCGCCAAGACGCTTGATCAACCTGCGAGCGTCGCCGTGCTGCGTAAGCTCCTCGCCGATGCCGCTGTCCGTAACCGTGTCGTCGAGCTCCTGCTCGTGACCCGCACCGACCTCGATCCGGCCAAGGTTGGACCTGTCGTCGCCGAGGCCGCGCAAGCCTTGCTCAAGCAGGGCGTCGCCGAGCGTGCCCTGGCCGCCCAGCTCATCGGCGGATTCCAGCTGCTCGACCTCGAGGAAGGCCTGCTCACTCTCGTCGCCCGCGAGGACTCTCGTCGCGAGGCGCTGATCGGCCTGCAGCAACTCCGCACGACCAAGCCGGAGGTTGTCACCGCGCTCATCGGTGCGGCGCCGGCGGAGATCTCCAACCTCGCGCTGCGCGCCTTGGTCGCCTCCCGCGCGCCGCAGGCTTCCGTGCTCGCGATGAAGCTCTACCCGACGCTCTCCGTGAATGATCGCAAGGTCGTGCTCGATGGCATCAGCGGCACCAAGGCCGGTGCGAAGGCCATCGCCGCTGGGCTGGCCGACAAGACCGTCGCCGTCGCCGACATCGAGACCCCGGTCGCCGAGAAGCTGGCCATCGCCTTGGGCGACAGTCCCGAGCTCGCGGTCATCTCCGCCCAGCTAGGCGGCGTCTTCCGCAGCGTGCTGACCCTCGACGGTTCCAACGATGCCGTCGCCAAGTCGGGCATTACTCTCAAGGGAGCCTTCACCGTGGAGACCTGGGTGCGTCTCGACGGCAAAATCGATAATAACGACAGCCTCCTCGGCGGGGGTGGTAAGTTGGACCTTAATTTCGCGGGCGGCATTTTCCGCGCCTATATGGGCGGGGAGATTCGCGACGCGGTGGTCTCATCCAAGCCGACCTCGGTCGGCATCTGGACGCATATCGCCCTGACCCGCGACGCCGCCGGCGTCCTGCGTACCTATCAAGACGGTGAACTCACGGGGACATCAAAGTCGGCCCAACCTCACGACCTGCCTGGCCTGACTATCGGCTGGTCTTCGCCGGGTGCCGGGACGCAGGGTGCTTTCGCCGAATACCGAATTTGGAACGTCGAGCGTAAGCCCGCCGAGGTCCGCACTAATATGACCCGCACCTTCGCCGGCGAGAAACTCCCGGAGGCGCTCGTCTTCGCTTCGGCCAGTGGCGACGCCGCCTGGGGTAAGCTCGGTAAGGGCGCCAAGGTCGTGCGCACCACCGACGCGCCGCCGCTCCTCAATGCAGAGCAGTTCGCCGCGGTCGAGCAGAAGACCGTCCGCTTCACCGCGCTGTCGGCGAAGGCCGGTGACGCCGCGAAGGGCAAGACTCTCGTCGCACTCTGCCAAGCCTGCCACATGATCAATGGGCAGGGCGGACTCATCGGACCCAACCTCTCTGGCGCGGGTGCGATGGGTATGGAAGCGGTTATCCGTAATATCATCGAGCCCAACGCCGCGATCGAGGCCGCTTACCGTATCTTCCAGGTGAAGCTCAAGGCCGGCGAGGTCATCGAAGCCTTCTACGTCTCCGAAGACGCCACCGCCTACGTCATCCGGCAGGCCGGTGGCGCCGATCGACGCATCCCCAAGGCCGAGGTCGCGTCCGCGAAATACCTCCGTCGCTCGCTCATGCCCGAAGGCCTGCTCGACGGCTTCACGGACGAACAGGTCACGGACCTCTTCGCCTACCTCAAGACGTTGAAATAAGCCCTGCCCCTGCCCCTACCCCTATCCCTACCCCTATTGGGCCTTCTTCGCTTGCCGAGGGGGCGTAGGGGCTTACGGCTTGAGGCATGTCCGTCTGGTTCAATCCTGCCCGTGAAATCGACGCCCTGCTGCGCAAGGCGGCCGCTTCCGTCCCCGGCCTCGAGGCCGATTTCAATCCCGAGCTCAAGCCGTCTGATCCGCGCCACGCCGACTTCCAGGCCAACGGTATCCTTGCCGCCGCGAAGAAGGCCAAGGCCAACCCGCGTGCCCTCGCCACCGCGCTCGTCGAAGCCGTGCGCGCCCAGGGCGGGTTGGACGACAAGATCGTGCAGATGGACGTCGCCGGCCCGGGCTTCATCAACTTCAAGCTCACGCCCGCCGCCCTCGGCGCCTGGCTCCGCGAGTATCGCGACGAATCCAAGTGGCGCGCCGGCGCGGCCCGCCTGATGGGCGGCCGTAAGGTCGTCATCGACTATCCTTCGCCGAACACCGCCAAGCAGATGCACGTCGGCCACCTGCGCCCGATCGTCATCGGCGAGGCCGTCGCCCGCCTGATCGAGTTCTGCGGCGCCGACCTCGTCCGAGATAACCACATCGGCGACTGGGGGACGAACTTCGGTATCCTGATCCTCGCCATCCGACGCGCCGGCTTCCAGCTCGACGCCAAGAGCCCGAACGCGCTCGAAGACCTCGAGCGTCTTTACAAAGAGGGCAGTGTCGCCACCAAGGCCGACCCGGCGCTCATGGACGCCGCCCGCGCCGAGCTCGCGAAACTCCAGGCCGGCGATCCCGCCAACACCGCCCTCTGGAAGGAGATCGTTGAGGTCTCCAACACCGCCTGCCAGCGCATCTATGACCAGTTCGGACTGAAGACTGATGTCATCCTCGGCGAATCCTTCTACCGCGATAAGGTCGACCAGGTCTACGCCGAGCTGGCGAAGTACAAGCTGGCCGAGGAAAGCGAAGGCGCTCTCGTGGTCTGGCACGATGAGGAACCGCGCTTCTCGCGCGACGCCGAGACGAAGATGCCTTTCATCGTCCGCAAGAAGGACGGCTCTTCCAACTACGCTTCCACCGATCTCGCGACACTTCTCTACCGCACCGAGCACTTCAAGGCCGACGAAATCGTTTACGTCACCGACGGACGCCAGCAGGACCACTTCCATCAGCTCTTCGTGACCGGTGCCAAGTGGTTCAAGGCCTCGGACCGTAAGCTGCCCCGTCTCCGTCACGTCTGGTTCGGCACGATCCTCGGCGAGGACGGTAAGGCTATTAAGACCAAGTCTGGCGACCCGGTTCGCCTGCAGGCGCTGATCGATGAGGCTACGCAACGCGCCTACGACGCCGTCACGAGCAAGAGTCCGGAGCTGCCGGAAGCCGAGCGTCGAGAAATTGGTAAGGCCATCGGCGTCGCTGCCATGCGTTACGCCGACCTGTCGTCGAACCGCACGATGGATTACACTTTTTCGTGGGACAAGCTACTCGCCTTCGAAGGCAATACCGCGCCTTACCTCATGTACGCCGTCGTCCGCGTCCGCTCGATCTTCCGCAAAAGCGGACTCGCCGTGGGGCAGGGCGAAGAGGGCGCGACCGACCCGGAGACCCCGGCCGAGATCGCGCTCGCCCGCAAGCTGCTGGCGTTCACCGCTGCGCTCGACCAGGCGCTCGAAGAACTCCGTCCGCACCATCTCTGCACCTACCTGCACGAGCTCGCCGCCGCCTACGGCACCTTCTATGCCGCCGACAGCGTCATCGTCGACGACCCCGCCGTGAAGGCCCGCCGCCTCATGCTTTGCTCGCGTACCTGTGCCGTCATGGAAACCGGCCTGCGCCTCCTCGGCATCGAACCCGTGGAGCGGATGTAAGCGCCGCAAGGCGGCGAGGGGGCAGGCTGGCACGTGGGCACGGGGACATGGGGAGTTACTCCTTGCCCCCTTGTCACCTTGCCCACGTGCCCCCTCTGCTTTTTCCAGGTAGACCTCCGGTAGGGTCTGGCTAGAAAAGCCTCACCCCCATGGAGACTCCTGCCCCCAAGTCCGAACGACTGCTCTCGCTCGATGCCCTGCGTGGCTTCGACCTCTTCTGGATCGTCGGCGGTCACGGCATCCTCCTCGCGCTCTTCAAGCTGACCGAGTGGGGCTGGCTCGGCGCGATCGACAGCCAGCTGAAGCACGTCGAGTGGCACGGCTTCCTGCCTTACGACCTCATCTTCCCGTTGTTCCTCTTCATGGCCGGTGTCTCGACGCCGTATTCGCTGACGCATCGTCTGACCGAAGGCGGCCGCAGCGAAGTCATCCGCAAGGTCATCCAGCGCGGCCTCATCCTCGTCCTGCTCGGCATCATCTATAACAACGGCCTCCAATGGAAGGGGCTGGAGAACATGCGTCTCGGCAGCGTGCTCGGTCGGATTGGTCTCGCGGGCATGTTTGCCCAGCTCATCTTCGTCTTCAACTACGAGACCCCGAAGCGTCTCTGGGCCTGGCTCGCCGGCATCCTGCTCGGTTACTGGGCGATGCTGTCATTCGGTCATGCGCCCGGTTTCGCGCCCGGCGACCTGACCATGGAAGGTAATTTCGCCAGCTACGTCGATCGCCTGCTGCTGCCAGGCAAGCTCCACAAGGGCATCCACGACCCCGAAGGCCTGCTCGCGGTTTTGCCGGCTATCGGTAACGCCTTGCTCGGCATCCTGGCGGGGCTCTGGCTACGACGCTCTGCGGAAGAGGTCTCGGGCGATCGTAAGGCCGTGGGGCTGGCTCTTGCCGGTGTCGTGCTGCTCGCGGTGGGCGGGCTCTGGAGTTTCGTCTTTCCGCTGAACAAGAACCTCTGGACTAGTTCGTTCGTGCTCTGGACCTGCGGGTGGTCGAGTCTGCTGTTGGCTTCTTTCTATTGGCTCATCGACGTCCGCGGCTGGCTGAAGGCCTTCGGCGCCTTCTTCGCCGTCATCGGCATGAACTCCGTGCTCATCTACATGTCGGCGAAGTTCATCAACTTCGACTTCACTGGACAGGCCCTGTTCGGAGGTCTTGCGCGGGCTTTCCCTCCAGCGGTTGCCTCTGTGGTCCTCGTCACTGGTATCTTTGCGGTGAAGTGGGCGCTCTTCTGGTTCCTCAAGCGCCAGAAGATTTTCCTCAAGGTGTAGTTCGGGTTTTGTATCTTGGTAGGGTCAGCACGCAGTGCTGACCCTACCGATAAGAAGGCAGGGCTTGTCATCGGGCTTCCCCTGCGGACGCTGGTGGGATGAACGAACCCGAGCTCAAGGTAACCCGGGGCGACATCATCGCGCGCGGTCTGCTTTGCTGCTGCCCGAACTGCGGTCAGCGCGGCCTCCTCGCCTCTTGGTTCCGTCTGGGCAAGGCCTGCCGCTCCTGTGGCATGGACCTCGCCCGCTCGGCGGGGATCTACTCCGGTACGACCTCCATCGGCTACGTCGCTGCCATCCTCTTCGTCATCATCCCCATCATTTTCCTGGTAG
>JBIKIO010000076.1:0-6394 GCA_044361555.1 Opitutales bacterium | reverse complement strand
CAACCTAACACACCACCATGAAGCTCGTCGTCGCCATCATCAAACCGTTCAAACTTGAAGAAGTTAAGGACGCCCTCGCCGAGATCGGCATCGAGGGAATGACCGTAACCGAAGTCAAGGGCTTCGGCCGCCAGAAGGGTCACACCGAAATCTACCGTGGTTCGGAATACACCGTCGATTTCCTCCCCAAGGTGAAGATCGAAGCCGCCGTGGCTGACGAGCAGGTCGAAAAGGCCATCGCCACCATCTCCAAGGCCGCCCAGACCGGCAAGATCGGCGACGGTAAGATCTTCGTCCTCGGCCTGACCGAGGTGATCCGCATCCGCACCGGCGAGCGCGGTCCGGCGGCCATCTAAGCTTCGGTCATCACTCACTTAAAAGGGCGTCCTAACGGACGCCCTTTTTGTTGGCTTACTTCGCCGCCTTGGCCGCGGCTTTGGCCGCCGCCTTGGCCGCGTCGCGTTTGGCGAGCATGCCGGGTGAGTTCCACTTGATCACGTGGTAGGTAGCCTGGCCTTCGCCGGCGTTACGGATCGCATGGTCGATGTTCGCGGCCTGGAAGATGACCGAACCCGGGCCGAGCTTCACCCAGTCGCCCGCGACGAGGGCCTCGACGGTGCCTTCCTTGACGATGAGCAGCTCCTCGTCGGCGTGCTGGTGGGGCGGGTGCGGCGCCTGCCCGGGGTTCAGCGTGGTGATGTGGTATTCCAGTTCGTCGAGCGTCGCGGTCGGCCCTTGGCAGACCTTACGGTAGGCCCCGATCTTGGTCGGCTTGACCACGAGCTTCTCCCAGTCGAAGGCCATCGAGCCCATGACGGGCTTGGCCGCGGGGACGTCGGCGGCCAGTGGGCCGGGGACGATGAAGCCTAGGAGGCCGAGGCAGACGGAAGCGGTCAGGGCGGCGACGACGAGGTCGCGACGGGTCGGGGTGATCATGTGACCTTCATAAGAAAACCCTCAAGGAGAGTAAAGAGCCCATCCAGACGCCTTGCCCTCGGCCCGACCCCGGGCCTAATCTCCGGCATGCTTCGCCCCGCGCACCGATGGACGGCCGCCCTGCTCTGCCTGGCGACCCTGCTCGTGGGTTGCGGCGACGGACGGACCACCGCGGAGAAGAAGGCCGCCGAGGGCTACCTGATCATGAATAACATGGCCGAGCCCTCGGGCCTCGACCCGCAGACGATCACCGGTCTCAGCGAAAGCCACATCGTCGGCGCGCTCTTCGAAGGCTTGGTCAATTACGACCCCAAGGACCTGCATCCGATCCCGGGTATCGCCGAGAGTTGGACGATGTCGAAGGACGGCAAGACCTGGACCTTCCGCCTGCGCAAGGCGGCCCAGTGGTCGAACGGCGACCCCATCACCTCGGCGGATTTCCTCTTCAGTTACCAGCGCATGCTCATGCCCACCTTCGGCGCCGAATACGGCTCGATGCTGCACGGCATCCGTGGCGCCAAGGATTTCGCCACCGGGAAGACCAAGGATTTCCGATCCGTCGGCGTGCGCGCGCCTGATACGCACACCTTGGTCATCGAACTCGAACACCCCATCCCGTATTTCCTGCAACTCGTCTGCCACCACAGTTGGATCCCCGTGCACCCGCCGACGATCCTCAAGTTCGGCGGCATCGACGCCCTGAATACCGCCTGGACGCGGCCCGGCTCGATGGTCAGCAGTGGCGCGTTCACGCTCGAGACCTGGGAGGTCGCCCGCCGCGTGGTGGTGCGCAAGAACCCGCGCTACTGGAACGCCAAGGATGTCACGCTGAACGCCGTGGAATTCCGCGCCATCGCCGACCTCTTCGCCGAAGAGCGCGCCTTCCGCGGCGGTGAGCTGCACGTCACCGGTGCGGTGCCGCCCTACAAGGTGGCTAAGCTCCGCGCAGAGAAAGCCCCGCAGCTGCGCATCGACCCGTTCCTCTCCACCGCGTTCGTCTGGGTCAACTGCGACATCAAAGGCGACAAGCCCGCCGATGCCGCCGCCCGCAAGGCGCTGAGCGACCCGCGCGTCCGCCGCGCGCTGGGCATGGCGATCGACCGCGACCTGATCGCCGAGAAAGTCCTGCGCGCGGGCGAGACGCCCGCGCTCCACTTCACCCCGCCCGGCACCGGAGGCTTTCAGCCGACCGCCCGCTGGAAACAGGACTTCGCGGAAGCGCGTCGGCTCCTCGCCGAAGCTGGCTACCCCGGCGGCAAAGGCCTCCCGAAGTTCGACTACCTTTACGCGACCTCCGAAGGCCAGCAGATGGTCGCGCAGGCCTACCAGGAAATGTGGCGCCGCGAACTGGGCGTCGAGGTCGAGCTCCGCAACCTCGAGTGGAAGGTCTACCTGTCCGCCATGCGTAAAGGTGAGTTCCACCTCTGCCGCGGCGCGTGGGTCGGCGATTACAACGACCCGAACACCTTCCTCGAGATGCTCATCACCGGCAACGAGCTGAACAACTGCAACTGGAGCGACGCGGAATACGATCGTCTGCTCGGGCTGGCCGCGCGTGAGACCGACGCCGCGAAGCGCTTCGGCTACTTCCAATTGGCCGAAGCCCGGCTCGTCGAACAGGCCCCGGTGCTCCCCGTCGTCTTCAATAAGAACAAATATCTGATGCGCCCCGAAGTCCAGGGCTGGTACCCCACCCTGCTCGACCAGCATCCGCTTTCCGCCGTCCGGCTCGTGCCGACCCCGCGGAAAGGGGATTGAACGGGACCGCCTCCGCCATATCTTCTCCCCATCGCCATGCGCTCCCTCGCCCTCGCCCTGCTCGCCTCCTTCGTCACCCTGACCGCCGTCGCGCAGACCGACCCGCTGCGTGCCGCCCCCCAGGACAAGGCCTTCGCCAAACTGCGCGGCATCACCCAGTTCTACATCGACGTGATCACCTCGGAGAACCGCCCCGAGGACGCCGACCTCCGCGGCGAGATCCGCGACGGGATGGAGCTCGAACTACGTCGCGCCAACCTCACCCCCAAGGCCGTCGAAGGCCTGAGCCCGGAAGCCGCCACGCCGCTGCTCCTGATCGAAGTACGCTATGATCGCGGCCTGGGCCGCTACAACGCCGACGTCATCCTCTCCGTGCGCGACAACGCCACGATCACCCGCAACAAGGAAGCCGTCCTCGCCCAGTCTTACAGCGAATCCCGTCGCGCCCTCGGCACCTCCGACACCGCCCTCAACCGCGAGGTCAAGGCCCGTGGTCGCGAACTCGTCCTCGAGATCATCGAGGGCATGAAGCGGCTCAAGTAAGCGCGCGGGCCTCGGCGCCCTCTTTT
Organism: Opitutales bacterium; assembly: GCA_044361555.1. Taxonomy (GTDB): domain Bacteria; phylum Verrucomicrobiota; class Verrucomicrobiia; order Opitutales; family UBA953; genus UBA953. The sequence continues at coordinate 3,131 of JBIKIO010000076.1, read as the reverse complement.
ATCACAACTTGCGCCGCGACGCCCGCTGGCCCAAGGTTTGGTTCTGAACTTATGTCCTCCGTCGAAACCCGCCTCGCCGAACTCGGCCTCACCCTGCCCACGCCGCCCGCCGCCGCGGGCGCCTACGTCCCGGCCGTCCGTACGGGCAACCTGCTCTACCTCGCCGGTACCCTGCCGATGAAGGACGGCAAGGTCGTCTCGCTCGGCAAGGTCGGCCGTGAGGTCGATCTTGCGCAGGCCGCCGACGCCGCCCGTCTCTGCGCCCTGAACGCTCTCGCCAACGCCAAGGCCGCGCTCGGCTCGCTCGACCGCGTCACGCGCGTGGTGATGGTCAACGGCTTCGTCAACGGCGTCGACGGCTTCAGCGACAGCCCCAAGGTGCTCAACGGCGCCTCGGAGTTCCTGCTCCACGTCTTCGGCGAGGCCGGCAAGCACGCCCGCGCCGCGGTCTCCGTCAACGGCCTGCCCCTCGGCGTCTCGGTTGAGGTCCAGCTCGTGCTCGAGGTCCACGACTGAGCGCGCTCAGCCTTCGGCCAGGCTGACGCGGGTGAAGTCGATCTTGAACGACTTACCCTTCGGCGGCTTACCGCAGTTGCCGATCCGCGCGCAGGCGCGCTTCACGAGCTCGGCCATGCGCGCATCACGCGGGGCATTGATCCAACCCGAGAAGGAAACGAAGCCCGAGGCGTCGATGTTGACGGTGACGCCGCAGGTGCCGCCTGAGGTGATGGATTCGCCTTCGGCCGCGACGATGTCGCGCCAAGCCGTGAGCAGCTTCGCCTGGACTTCGCCCGCGTAGGCCGCGAGCTCGGAGGCCGAGCCACCTTCGCCGCCATTATCGCCGGTGCCGTAGCTGCGGCCTTTCTTCACAGACACGCCGCCGATGCCGCCGGCCTTGGCGGAAGTGCCTGGCCGGCCGGACTTCCCGCCTTGGCTAACTTCAAATTCTTTCTGCGTCATGCGGGGCGACTTAATGCCGACACCTTTCTGCACGACGACCTTCGTCGAGTCCTTGGTGTTCGATGAAGACTGCGCGGCCTGGGCGGCCTGCTCGCGCTCGCGGAGGATCTTATCGACGTTGAGCTTGGGGAGATTGAGGGGGGCGAGACCGTTCTTGGTGCCCGTCTCCTCGCCTCGGGCGACGCCGGGCGCCTTACCGATTTCGCCAGGACGCTTACCCGGGATGCCCGCGAGGTCGATGAGCAGAGGGTCGAACGGCTCGAGCGTCTCGCCGGGATGACGCGCGGCATACCAGGAAAAACCGATGACCGCGCCGAGGAGACCGAGGTGCACCGCCACGGAACCGACCCAGCCTTTGCCTCCGCTCGACATCTCAGCGCGTCTCGGTATCGAGCGCCGCCTTGGTCAGGCCTTTGGCCTTGGCCAGCGAAAGCACGTCGATGATCTTCTGGTAGGACAGCGCACCGTCGCCGCGGATACGGACGATCGGCTGCTCCGCCTCGGGCAGGGCCGCGAGCGTGGCGAACTCGGCTTCGAGCTGGGCCGTGGTGACCGGACGGGCGCCAAGGGAAAGCCCGCCGTTACGATCGATGCTGACGATACGATGCTGCGCCTTCGTATCCGGCGCCTTGCCCGCTCCCTTGTCGGCCTTGGGCAGATTGACGGCGGTCGTCTGTTCCAGCACCGGCGTCGCGATCATGAAGATGATCAGCAGCACGAAGCAGAGATCGAGCATCGGCGTCACGTTCAACTCGTTCAGCACGTTCAGCCGGTTAGGCTTGGAAAAAGAGCGGGCCATCGGGGCTTACTGGGCGTCTTCCCAGCCGGGCAGTGCGGCGGGCGGGAGCTCGGAAGCCGGAGCCGCGATCGCGGTCGCGGCGGCGACCGGGGCGGACTGGGCCGCCTGGGCGGCCTGGGCGGCGCGTTGCAGGCGTTCGCGTTCCTGGGCAGCTTCGAAGTTACGGCGGGCTTCGCCCTCGAGTTCGAGTTCGACGCGGTCGGCCAGCGAGCTCGCGAAATTCTCGAGCTCGGTCGTCATGATCTTCACCTGCGTGAGCAGGTAGTTGTAACCGAAGGTGGCGGGGATGGCGACGAGCAGGCCGAGCGTGGTCGTGACGAGCGCGCCGCACACGCCGGGCGCGAGCTGCGCGATGCTGGCCTTCTCGGTCAAAGCGCCGAAGGTGACCATCACGCCCCATACGGTGCCGAGCAGGCCGAGGAACGGACCGCCGGAGACGAGCGAGCTGAGCAGCACCATCTTGTCCTCATACTTGACCATGGTACGCGCGACGCCGCGTTGGACCGCGTTCTCGACGTGGCCCATGCACAACGTGACGTCCGTCGGACGCACGAGGCGTCCCTTGTGGCGTTGCACGGCGGAGACCGCTTCAGCGACGAGGAATTCGTAAGGTCCGAGATTGGAGCCGCGCGGAAAATTCAGCGCCACGACGGCAGGCTCGTCGCGAAGGCGACGTTCGAAGGCGTGATTGCGCCGACGCAGCTCTTGGACGTCGGACCACTTTTGGATCATGGCACCCCAACCGATAAATGAACAGATGCCGAGGACGGCGGCAACGGCCAGACCGGCGCTGTCCATCTGCTTGAAATACCAGAGGGCACCTTTTTCAGTCTCGGCTAACACGAGCATTAAAACGGGAGAAAGCATCGGTTTCTTAGGCAATCCGCCACGGGCGGGTCTTCAACCTGAAAAGGTTCGCCCGCACGCTTGAACCGGCGGCGGTTCTCCCGCATGGTGGGGGCTGCGTGATCCCTCGTCCGCCCACCTGCCAAGGCTGCGTCCAGAACGCCGCCGTCTACTTCACCCTCGTCGCCGGGGGCAAGGCGGAGACCTATGCCTGCTGCCAAGGCTGCCCCTCCCTCCTCACGGACTCCATCCTGCCCTCGCTCGCCCTAGGCCTGAAGCTGACGGTCCCGACCCCCGTGGGACGCGGCAAGTGCCCCGCCTGCGGGTTCCGCTGGGCCGACTACGAACGTGTCCATCGCCTCGGTTGCGCCACCTGCTACGAAGCCCACGCGCCCCAGGCCTTGGCGACCATCGCGCGCATCCAGCCCGGCCTGGAACACCATGGCCGACGGCCCCAGGACAGCCAAGCGGACCGCCTCGCCAAGCTGACCAAGGCTCGGACTGACCTCCAAGCCGCCCTCCGGAT
>JBIKIO010000015.1:0-21166 GCA_044361555.1 Opitutales bacterium | reverse complement strand
CCGGCACGCGGAAGCGCTGCACGCCGCGTTCCAGGGCGGCGAAGACGATCGCATCAGCGACGCCGGCCTTCGGGTTGGTCTTACGCAGGTCGGCGATGATCGCCGTGAGATTAAGCACCTCGTCGAAGGCGGATTCATCCTGCGCGCGGCCGACTTCCATGCCCGGGAGCAGGCCGATGCGGCGGCGGCCGACCGAGAAGGCCGGGAACGGATCCGAGGCGTGGAAACCACCGAACCAGCGGAGGTCGGCGTTCTTGGAAGGAGTCGCCATCATCAGGACATCACGGACGGCGGAAGCAGTGGAGCGGGCCATGGGCGCAGGATGACGGAAGTCGGCTCCCCGTGAAGCGCAAACGGCATCGCGCGACGACCGGAACGGACTCCGGCTTGACGGACCGGACGGGCCCGGCAGGAGCCCGGTTGCCCATCGCGGTGACTCCCGTTCGGGCCTGATGACCCGCTCCAGGACCGCGGGCCGAGGCTTGACCCCGGCCGTCCGCCTTGGAATAGTGGGCGTCCTTGGCCACGCGGGTATCGTTCAGTGGTAGGACACCACTCTTCCAAAGTGGATACACCAGTTCGAATCTGGTTACCCGCACCAAGGAAAACGCCGCTCAGTTCCGCCAAGGCAGCTGACCCGCGGGCGTGACCTCGAGGAACTCCTTCCAGGCCTCGACTTCGTCCGCCGAGAGCGACGACGCCACGACCAGGCGCCACTTCGGCTTGGCCGGAGCGCGGCGCAGGGTCATGCCGGCCTGTTCGGGCAGGCGGTTGGCTTTACGCGAATTACAGCGCACGCAGGCCGTCACGATGTTCTCCCAGTTGGTCTTCCCGCCGACGTCGCGCGGGACGACGTGGTCGAGGTTGAGTTCCTCGTCGCGGAAGATGCGGCCGCAATACTGGCAGGTGTTGGCGTCGCGTAGGTAGACGTTGCGGCGGGAGAAGCGGATCTCGCGACGCGGCACGCGATCGTATTCGCCGAGCAGGAGGACGCGCGGGACGCGCAACACGATGCAAGGAGAGCGGACGGACTCGGCCGCGGGCGGCGGCGTCTCCACCGAGAACTTCAGCCACTCCGCGGAGCTGAGGACGCGGTGTCCGGCGACGGGGTCGGAATAGATGGCCGACGCGCGGCCGCGGAAGAGCAGGCTCATCGCACGGAGCACGCCGACGATGTTCACCGGCTGCCAGAGACGGTTGAGGACGAGGACGCGTTGTTCGAGGCGCGGAGGCACTATGTCCTCACCATGACCCGTCGCGCCGAAGGGTCAACCTCCTCGCATCAACGGCCTTTCGAAGCCGGCACGGGCCGAGGCGCGGGCGGGGACGTCATCGGGTCGGGCAGGAAGACCGGTACGGCCCCGGTGTAGCGGTCGGGTATCACGAAGGGCACGCCGTCGATCTCGATGCGCAGGTGCTCGATGAAGTTCGACCGGAGTTCCGTCGGGCCTTTCACGTTGATCACCGGAGGCTTATCACGAGGCGACAGCACGCCGCGCCCGGGGACCTCGCCCGTGTGCTGTTCGATGACCTGGTATTGGACGCCGACCTTGGTGGCTCGGAGTGTGATCTGGTGAGGACGGCCCGCCGGCGAGACCGGCGAGACGACCTTGGGAGCCGGAGGCTCAGGTCGCCGGGCCGGCGACGGCGAGCTTAGGAAAAAAACAGGGCGATCAGGATCGCGATGGCCGCGATGCCCATGATGCCGTAGATCAGCATGTCGCGGCTGATCGTGAGCGGCGCGCCGCCGGCCACGGGCTCGAAGGCCGCGTCCTCCTCGGCGCCGGCTTCGAGCGGACGGCGGGAAGCCTTGGCGGAATGGTGCGTGTTGAAATCAGCGCCGGCCTTCTCGTCGTCGAGACGCAGATACTTCGCGTAGACCTTCACGAAGCCGCGCTTGTAGACGTCGGCGAGCGGGATGGACTCAAACTGGTTGGCCTCCATGGACTGGAGGTAGTCGGTGCGGATCTTGGTGAACTCCGCGGCTTCGCGGAGGGTCACGCCCAGTCGCTGACGGGCTTCTTGGAGACGTTCGCCGAGGGTTTGCATGGCCCGACTTTCGCCCGCGGGCAGGAAATAGGCAAGCCTCTCGTGACCGGCCGGGTCAGGCGAGCTGTTCCCACAGCCAGAACCACGGCGACGCGACCAGGCGGATGGCGACGTCCATGCCGTCGCGGAAGAAGGGCAGGTTGACCGCGACGAGCAGGATCACGAAACCCCATCGCGCGAGCGCCAGGAAGATCTCTTCGGTATACAGTCCGAGGCGGACGGCTAGGCGTGAGCCGTCGAGCGGCGGGATGGGGATCAGATTAAAGACGACCAGACCCGAATTCAGGAAGATGCCGCTGCCCAAGAAACGGAGGACGAGACGGTCCTGGACCGGGTCGAAGGACCCTAGGGCGCCGATAAGAGCCAAGACGAAGCAAAGGACCAGGTTCATCGCTGGGCCGGCGAGGGTGATATAAATATCGTCCATCTGCCGCGTCTTGGGGTTCGGCAGGGAAATCTGGACGGGCTTACCCCAACCGATGAGGCCGAACCCGGGGCTGAGGAAGATCATGATCGCCGGAAGAGCGATCGTACCGATCGGGTCGGTATGGGCGAAGGGGTTGAGCGTCACGCGGCCCTGGAGGCGCGGGAGCGGATCGCCCCGGAGGTCCGCCACCCAGGCGTGGCCGAACTCGTGCAGGCCGATCGAGATGATCAGCAGGATGAGCTGGAGCGCGCCCCAGCGTAATTGTTCGAGTTCCATCTCAGTGGGTTCCGCAGGGCTTACCGCAATCGGCGCAGGTAGTATCGAAGATCGGCATGGCGGACGAAACCAAGCAAACGCGGGCCGCGGAGTTAGCCAATCCGAAAGCACCTCCACACTCGCTCCTTGAGCAATCGCCGCGGACGGATAGACCCAGAGCCATGTCGTACGCCGCCCGTAGCCGACTCGCCCAGCAGAGAGGCCTCAGCCTGTCTGCGGCACGGACGCTCGCGCGGCTGGCCACCCCGCAGGCCATCCAGGACTTCCTCGTCGATTTCCCGCAGAACTTCGAGCCCGAGGGCGATACCGCCCGCTCGGTCGAACAGACGCTGAAGCACAACCGCGCCCACTGCATCGAAGGCGCCATGGTCGCGGCCTTCGCTCTCTGGCTGCAGGGCCACCCTCCCCTGCTCCTGGACTTCAGCGCCCATCAGGACATGGACCACGTCATCGCGCCCTTCCGCGTGAACGGCAAGTGGGGCGCGATCTCGAAGACCAACTACGTCTGCTTGCGCTGGCGCGACCCCGTCTACCGCAGCGTGCGCGAGCTCGCGATGTCCTACTTCCACGAATACGCCAAGGGTCCGCGCAAGACCCTGCGCAGCTATTCCAAGCCGTACGACCTCAGCCGCCTGGCGCCGGAGAAGTGGGTGAACAGCGTAAAGGACTGCTGGGAGATCGCCGACCTGATCACCGCTGCGCCGCATTATGAGATCGTGACGGACGCCGAGGCCAAGGCCTTACGCCACCGCGACGACGTCGAACTGCGCTCCGACAAGGTCACCGTCTTCCCGATCCCGAAGTGGAAGCGTCAACGGCTCTGAGCCTCAGCGCCGTCCGTCATACCAGAGGTGGCAGGCGTCGGGCCGTTTCGCCGCACGCCCGGCGGTGAAGAGCATCCGGAAGAAGAAGCGGCCCCCCTCCGTGAGCGTGTAGAGCTTCAGCTTGCGCGCCGACGTACGCAGCGGGTGATCAGCCAGGATGACGAAGCGCCGGCCGGAGCGGCGCGCGAGGGTCTTGAGGCGGCGGCTGAGGAAGACTTCTTCGCCCGCGTAATATTCGGTGCCGAAACCGCCCGCGGCGCGGAAGGCTTCGGCCTCGACCCAGACGCATGAACCCGCGGCCCAGCCCGCGAGGCGGCTGCACAGATTCCAGAGTCCGCAGACGAAGCGGGCGTAGCGCGGCGTGCCCGGCTCGAGTTCGACCGTGCTGCCGCCACCCAGCGCACGGCCGGAGGCGATACGCTCCGCGATGTCCGCGAAGAGCTCGGCCGAAGGCGTCGAATCCGCGTCGATGAAGACCAGCCACTCACCCGTCGCGACGCGGGCGCCGGCATCGCGGGCCCGGCCGATCTGGTTGATCGGCTCGAAGACCACCGTCGCGCCGCCCGCGCGGGCGACCGCTGCCGTGCCATCGGTGGAGTTATTATCGCAGACCACGCACTCCCACTCCCAGCCGCGGGCGGTGAACGCCGACGCGGCGTCCCGCACGGCCGCGAGGGCGGCCGGGAGCAGCTTCTCTTCGTTGAAAGCCGGCAGGACGACGGAGACGCGCATCACCGGCGGGGCCGTCAGCTGACGTGCTCGAAGGCGCAGGCCGCGGCGCCGACGACGCCGACGTTACCGCCAAGGCCGGCGGGGACGATCGAACAGACCGCCGACAGGCGCGGGAAAGCGTAGTGGTTGGCGCTCTTACGCATCGGAACGAAAAGCGCATCGCCCGCGGCAGTGACGCCGCCGCCGACCACGATCACATCGGGGTTGAAGGTATTAATCACCGCGCCCAGGCCACGGCCGAGGTAGTTGATCGACTCCGCCCAGATCTCGTTGGCCAGCGCATCGCCTTCGGCCATGGCTTGGAAGAGATGGTGCGTGGTGACCTGTTCGATCGAGCCGGCGAACTTCACGATGCTCGACGGACGTCCGGCCGCGAGGGCCTCACGGGTACGACGCGCGATAGCGGTACCCGAAGCGTAGACCTCCCAGCAGCCGGGATTACCGCAGCCACAGCGAGGTCCGTCCATCGTCAGAGGGATATGGCCGAGCTCGGCCGCGTTGCCATTGGAGCCGCGCATCAGACGTCCGTCGATGACCGCGCCGCCGCCGATGCCGGTGGAGACGGTGATATAAACGACGTTCTTCTTCCCCTTGCCGGCGCCGAAGCGGTATTCGCCGAGCGCGGCGGCGTTACAGTCGTTATCAATGCGGGCAGGCAGGCCTCCGAAGGAATTGCTTAGAAACTCCGTGATCGAGAAGCCGGTCCAGCCGGGGAGATTGGGCGAGCCGTCGACGCAGCCGCGGGCGATATCGAGCGGGCCGGGCGAGGCGACGCCGATGGCGACGAAGTCTACCGGCTTGAGCTTCAGTTCGGCGAGCAGCTGGTGGGCGGCTTCGGCGACGCGTTCGCAGGCTTGCTGCGGACCTTTCTCGGCGAACGTCTCGACGCGGCCGGAACCGAGGACGGTGCCGTCTTCGTTGACGACGCCAAAGGCGAATTTCGTGCCGCCGAGGTCAAAGGCCAAAACTTTGCGCATATAAATAGAGAGGTTCAGCCGCGAGCCGGACGTGCGAAATCGTCCTGCAGGCGGACGATATCGGTGAGGTCGGGCGTAGAGACTTCGAGCAGGACACTGTCTTCGAGGGCTTCGAAGCGGTGGATCGTGCGGGCCGGGATATGGAGGGCGGCGCCGGGTAGCCAGACGCTCTCGTCGGCGGGAGTGACGAGCGAAGCCGCCGGCGTCTCGCCCAGGGCGGTGGCGCGGAAGGTCAGGCGCATGCGGCCGGAGAGGAGGTAAAGCGTCTCCGTCTTACGCTCGTGATACTGCAGGCTGAGCCGGCAACCCTTGCGGACTTCGAGGACCTTCCCGGCGTAAGCGGCTTGATCGGCGAACCAGATTTCACGTCCCCAGGGCTTCTCCACGATCTTGGGGGTGTGCGTCGGCTCGGCCATGGCTCTGGTCTGTCGAAAAACGTGCCGTTAGCCAAGCAAATCCCCGAAGAAGTCCGGCTGATCCATCGCGCCGACCAAGGGACGGACGAGGTGCTCGGCGTCGACGGCGACGCGGTTCACGTCGGGCGTGACGCGATGCAGCGAAAGCGTCCGGTCGGGCGCGGTGACAGCGAGGTCGGCGAAGTCGTCGGGCGAGAAGGCGCGTTCGGAAAGCCAGGCCTGCCGGGCGGCGCCGGTGAGCACGATCGGCATACGCGAGTGCACTTCGCCCGCTTCGCGGTTCGGCGCGACAGTCACGAGGCAGAGCGTGCGGCGCGACGTGCCGTCGGCGGCGAGGTGGAGCGACCAGAGTCCGCCGACCGCGAGGGGCCCGCCGTCGGCCGCGCGGAAATAATAGGGCACCTTGAGCTTACCCTCGGTCTTCCATTCGTAATAGCCATCGAGCGGGACGACGCAGCGGCGCAAGCGCGCGGCATCGCGGAAGGTCGGCCGCTCGAAGATCCCTTCGACGCGGGCGTTAGCGTGGCCGGCAGGCTCGTCGGCCGCGGCCCACGCGGGGACGAAGCCCCACGCCAAGGCCTCGGTGTGAAGGACGCCCTGTTCCCGGCGGACGCTGACGAGCGGCGTGCCCGGTGAGATATTATACCGGGGCGCGACGGCGGCCGGCGGGGCGCCGAGGCTTTTCACGATCTCTTCCCAGCGCGAGAACTGGGTGACGCGGCCGCACATATCGAAGGCTTACCAGTGGGGCGGACGTTCGTCGGCGGGCGGAGCCTGATCCCCCGCGTCGCCGGACTGGGTCAGCTTCGCCTCCGCCCGGACGAGCCGGTCGGAGAGCTTCGAGACCTCGCGGGAAAGCTCCAGGATGATGCGGTCCTGCTGCTCGACGTGTCGTTGCAGGAAAGTGAGGCGTTCCTCGAGGGCGCGCTGGCGGTCTTCCATGCCGGCAAGATGGGGGGAGGGACCGCTAGGGCAAGACCCGGCATCCTGTGATGTTTCCGACGCTTGGCGGTGCGCGGCAAGGATTGGGGGTTGAAGGCCGACAACTAACTAGTGGAATACGCCTATGTCCGAACCCCAGGACACCACCCCCGTGGAAACCGTGGCGGAGCCTTTGGCCCGCCCCAAGCGCACCCTTTGGCAACGCCTCGGGGGCGAGGGCCTGGCCTTATCCGTTCTGGTACACATCATCTTGGTGCTGATCGCGATCGTCTGGGTCGTCTCGACCGTGACCGACGGGGCCGGCAAGAAGGATCCGAACTCTTTCGCTACTGGCGCGGGCGGCGGTAGCGGCGGCCCCAAGGCCAAGGAATTCAAGACTAAGCTCCAGCCTAAGAACATCAAGTCGTTGGCCAAGACCAACACCCGTATCACCAGCAAGAACACGAATTCTGCGATGGCCATCAGCAGCCTCCCGAGCATGTCCAATCCGCTGCTCAGCGCCGGCGCGATCGGCGGCGGTGCTTCAAAAGGTTTCGGCGGCGGCTCCGGCGGCGGCATCGGCGCCGGCAAGGGCACCGGCGTTGGCGGCGGGCGGAACTTCGTGTCGCTCTTCGGGATGAAAGGCGGGCCGAATGCGAACGCCGGCGGCCTGATCGGCACACTCTACGACCTCAAGCAGACCACCGAACGGAAACCTACAGCCATGCTGGACGGACGAACGGGCATCCCTCGCTACCGAGCCGCCGTACGTGACTTCCTCGAAAGCGGCTGGAGCCCGAGCAGGTTGCAGAGATTCTTCAAGTCGCCAGACATGTTGGTCTCCGGCCAACTCTTCATCACCGGACGTTCCGCGGACGACGCTCCCAAGGCCTTCGATGTCGAGAAGCTGATGAAGCCGTCGCGCTGGGTCGTGCATTATCGCTGCTTCGTCGAAGTGCCCTCCTCCCTTCCCTTCCGTTTCGTGGGCTCGGGTGACGACTTCCTGCTGGTACGATGGAACCGGAAGATCGCCCTCGACGATGGCTACGAGACCTTCCTCGCCGGCGACGGTAACTACAAAGACTTCGGCGTGACTGTGACAAAGGAGTATAAAATTGACCGTAGTCCGGGCGGCTTATCTCGCCTGAAGGCGGGGCCGTGGATTCAGGTGACCAAAGGCACGAAGGTGGCGGTGGAAGTATTGATGGGGGAGACCCCGGGCGGCGTATTCGACTGCTACCTGGCAATTGAAGTCGCAAAATCGGGAACGAAGGTGAAGGGCCAATACGAAGGCGAAGGGAAGCTGAAGCTCTTCCGCTGTAACGCCGACCCGCTCCCACCGGAGATCCAAAACCAGAAGCGCGGGCTGGATATCGATATGGATGCGGCCGGCTGGATCTTCAAGGTCACCAAAGATTCCAATACCCTCCTACGCTAGCGCTTGCCGGCGAAGTAGAAGCGTTCGCAGTTACCGCCGAAGAGGCCGGCTCGCTCGGATTCGGTCAAGTGGCGGACGTAATCGTCGACGAGGCGGAAGGCTTGCTCGTAGTTGCCAGCGAAAAGGCAGACTGGCCAATCTGAACCATACATCAGGCGCGACGGACCGAAGGCCTCGAAGACCGCATCGAGATACGGACGAAACTGTTCGGCGTGCCAATTCTTGTGATCAGCTTCGGTGAGCATGCCGGAGACCTTGCAGTGTACGTTCGGCGACTTGGCCAGACGCCGGACCTGCGACTTCCATGGCTCGATCGTGCCGTCCTTGATCCGCGGCTTAGCGATATGATCGAGGACGAAGGGCTGGTCCGGAAAATTCTCGGCCAGCCGGATCGCGGCCTCGAGCTGCTTCGGGTAGATCAGGATGTCGTAGGTCAGGCCGTGCGCCTGCAGCTTCGAGATACCGCGCTGGAAATCCTTCCCCAGCATGAAATCGTCGTCGGGCTCTTCCTGGACGACGTGACGGACGCCGACGAACTTCGGATGCGCGGCGAGGCGGGCGAGGTCGGCCTCGACGCGGTCGGAACGGAGGTCGACCCAGCCGACGACGCCTTTCACGTTGGCGTGCTTATCCGCGAGCCCAAGCAGCCAGTCGGATTCGCCGACGATCTGGCGGGCCTGCACGGCGATCGAGCCGTCGAAGCCGAGCGGCTTCTGCAGCGCCGCAAGGTCGTCGGGCAGCCAGCTGCGATGCAGCGGGGAGCCCGGCGGAATCCACGGGTATTGCGCCGCGTCGTACGACCAGAAGTGCTGGTGGGCGTCGAGGCGCATGGCGTCAGACCACGTCGACGATCGCCTTGATGACGCCTGATTCCGGCTTAAGCCAGGTCGGGAACGTCGCGATCAGGTCGTCGAACTTCGCGTGGTGCGTGATCCAGGGCTTCGTGTCGATCACGCCGTCCTCGATCAGTTTGATGATGCGGGCGAAGTCCTTCGAGAGTGCGTTGCGGCTGGCCATGATGGTCAGCTCGCGGCGGTGCAGGTGGGGCGCGTGTGGGAAGGTCAGGTCCTGCTGCGTGATGCCCACGTAGACCACGCGGGCGGCGAAGGCGGCGTAAGCGAAGCAGGCGACCATCGACTTATTGCTCCCCGTGGCATCGATGACCACGTCGGCCAGCTGGCCGTGCGTGAGGGCGGCGAGCGCGGCGACTTCCGAGCCGTCACCCTTGGCCTGGATGACGCCGTCGACCTTCATGACGTCCGTGCAGAACTTCAGACGGTCGGCATTCATGTCCATCACCACGCACTTCGCGCCGGAGACCTTGACGAACTCCACTGCCGAGAGGCCGATGGGGCCGGCGCCGATGACGAGCACCGTCTCGCCGGTCTTGGGGGCGGCGCGGTCGACGGCGTGGCAGCCGATGGCGAGCGTCTCGACGAGCGCGAGCTGGTCGTAAGACAGCTGCGTGGAGATGTGGAGCTTGCGGGCCGGCAAGAGGAACTTCTCGGCCATGCCCCCGTCGCACATCACGCCGAGCGTCTGATGGTTCTCGCAGCAGTTGGTGAAACCGCGGCGGCAGCTATAGCACGTCTGGCAGTTGATGTAAGGCTCGACCGAGCAACGATCGCCCGGCTTCACGTTCGTCACACCCGGACCGACCGCGAGGACCTCGACGCCGAGCTCATGGCCTGGGATGCGCGGGTAGGAGTAGAACGGCATCTTACCGAGGTAGCCGCCGTAGTCGGTGCCACAGATCCCGATACGGTGGACGCGGACGACCGCTTCGCCGGCGGCGGGCGCGGGCGGCTCAGGGATATCGATCCGCGTGAACTGCTGCGGCTGGTCGAGACGGATGGCCTTCATTGGATCAGTTATTTTCCTTCAGGCCTTCCAGGTGTCCGAGGTTCTTCACCGGGGCGAAGATGGCTAGGACCTCGGCGAGGAGCTGCTGATCGATCGGCTCCGCGGCCCACTTGGCCCAATTGCAGATGTTGGTCGGATTGGCGCTGCCTGAGACCGTCGTGGTGATATCGGGATGCTGGAGCGAGAACTGCAGGGCGAGCTTCGCGATGTCGCTGCCCTTGGCGGCGCAATGGGCGGCGGCGGCGCGGGCGGCGGCCTTTACTTCTTCCGGCTCCTTGAGCCAGGCGGGGAGCGGGGCGTTGGTGAGCAGGCGGGCGCTGAACGGGCCGGCGTTCATCACGCCGACACCTTTGGCTTTCAGATAGGGCACCGTCTCGTCAGAGAAGCGGGTATTCTGAAGCGTGTGCTGGTTGTAGCTGAGCACGCAGTCGACCTCGGCCTGGTCGCAGATGAACTTGAAGATCTTCTGCGGGTAGCCGCTGAAACCGATGGCCTTCACTTTTCCCGCCTGCTTCGCCTTGCGGAGGGCCGGGATGGTCTCGTCGACGATCTGCTGCATCGGGACGAACTCGATGTCGTGGCAGAGGACGATGTCGAGGTGGTCGGTGCTGAGGCGGTGGAGGGAGACGTCGATGCTCTCCGCGACGCGCTTGGCGGAGAAGTCGAAGTGCGGAAGGTCATAACGGCCGATCTTCGTGCAGAGCTTGTAGCTCTCGCGAGGGACGCCGCGGAGGGCGATGCCCAGGAGCACTTCGGACATCCCGCGGCCGTAGAACGGTGACGTATCGATGAAGTTGAGGCCGCAATCGAGGGCGACCTGGACGGATTTCAGCGCGTCGTCGAGGGCGACGCTGCGGAATTCCTGGCCGAGCGACGAGGCGCCGAAGCTGAGAATCGGCAGTTCGATGCCGGTCTTGCCGAGGGTACGGGTCTTCATGGGGTGATAGTTCAGGCGGTGCGGCAGCCGACGGTGAGGAGCACGTTGCCCCAGAGCGCCTGGTCGCCAGTTTGGATCGTGAGGATGTGGTCGGCGGATTCGACGGCTTTGTAGAAATCCCATTTCAGGACCGGCTGCAGTTCGAGCTTAAGGCCGGCGGCCTTCACTTCCTGGCGGAACTCGGCCCACACGGGCGGCTCGCCCTTCTGCGCGTAAGAGTCGTCGGGCGGAATGCCCATCGTATTAACCGCGTCGACCGGGACCGCGCTGAGCACCGCGCGTAATACCTGGGCGACGGTCGGAATGCCTGGAGAGAGATTGAGCGAGACCAGTTCGGCATTCGGGCCCTTCTTGCTCCAGACCGGATAGTTGCCGTCGGCGATCAGGATGACCGAGTGATGGCCGGCGCGGGCAAGGATTTCGGAGATCCTCGGATGGATGAGTTGGTGCTTGAGCATGATCTTAGCGGGGTAAGTGGGTGCGGATGGCCTTGATCGTCTGCGCGGCGGCAGCTTCGGAATCAGGCAAAGGAAGAATCTCGCCGGAGAGATATCCGGTGAAGCCGATGTCCTTGAGCGCGGCGATGACCGAGGCAGCGTCCGTGTGGCCAAAGCCGATGGCCTGGCGGTTGCTGTCGGCGAAGTGGACGTGGCCGACGTGATGGCCGCAGGCGCGGAGCGTCTCGGCGTTCGAGACCTCCTCGATGTTCATGTGGAACAGGTCGCAGAGGAGCTTCACGTTGCCGACCTGGCGGGCTTCGAGGAACTGCGCGGCGTCGAGTTGGCGGTTCAGGAGATTCGTCTCGTAGCGGTTAAGCGGCTCGTAGAGGAGCGGCACGCCGTAGCGGGCGGCGTGTGCGCCGAGGTCCGTGAGTGCTTCGGCAAGCCAGGTCAGAGCCTGCTCGCGGGAGACATCGCCCTCGGCCTTGCCCTGCATCGACCCGATGATGGCCGGTGCCTGGAATTCGCCGCCCACGTCGATGATCGCGCGGATGAATTCGCGGGCCTGCTGGCGGATGGTGGGGTCGGCGTGGGTCAGATGCCACTTATGGACGAGCCAGCCGCCGCCCGTACCGAAGGCCGCGGCGGAGAGACCGTGCTGATTAAGCAAGGCATGGAGCGCCGGACGGTCGATCGAGGCGGCCGAGGGCGCGAAGATCTCGATCGCGGCGAAGCCCAGCTTCGCGGCGGCGGCCGCGGCGGCCTCGAGGCCGTCCCAATAAACGAACGGACCGCCCTTGGCTTGGGCGACGAGCGAGACCGTGATCGCAGATTTAATCACAAGGGAACACTGCCCTTCCCGTTAAGGAGGGGCAAGTTCCGCTTAAATGACTTTAAACGAAAAACGGAGCGAAGAGGCCGAGAAGCGGCAACTTACTCCGTCATTCCCTGCGAAGTGCGGCCCTTCACGAGACGCTGCACCAAGGCGAAGCGGAGAATCTGCTCCATCTTCGCGATCTCGACAGGGTCGATGTCCTTCTGACCACGGGCGGCCTCGACGGCTTCGCGAGCCCGCGCTTCGGCGTTCTCGACGGCCTTGAGGTCGATCTTCGATTCGTCGATAGCGGCTTCGGTCACAACCGAAACCTTATCGGAGACGACGCGGACGAAACCCTGGTCGATAGCGAGGCGGCTGATCTTGCCGTCGATCGTCAGGATGACTTCGCCGGCAGCGATGATCGCGGTGATAGGCTGGTGGCCGGGCAGGATGCCGATGCTGCCCATGGCGGTGGGCAGGGTCACCTTGTCCGCCGTGCCTTCATAGGCGCGGCGATCAGGGGTGACGATTTCGACCGTAAGGGACATGTGGGCTTATTTCTTGGACTGGCCCGAAGCGGCGAGAACCTCGTCGATGCCGCCCTTCATGTAGAAGTCGTTCTCGTTCACGTGGTCGAGCTCGCCGGAGAGGATCATCTCGAAACCGCGCAGCGTGTCGTCGAGGGCGACGTACTTGCCGGGCGAGCCCGTGAAGATTTCGGCGACGTGGAACGGCTGGGAGAGGAACTTCTGCACCTTACGGGCGCGGAAGACGACGAGCTTGTCGTCAGGGGAGAGTTCATCGAGACCCAGGATCGCGATGATGTCCTGGAGATCCTTGTATCGCTGGAGCAGGCCCTGCACGCCGCGAGCGACGCGGAAGTGACGGTCGCCGACGACTTCGGGCGCGAGCGCGGTCGAGGTGGAAGCGAGCGGGTCGACGGCCGGGTAGATACCCAGTTCGGCGATGCGGCGCTCGAGCACGACGGTCGAGTCAAGGTGAGCGAAGGTGTTAGCCGGGGCCGGGTCGGTCAAGTCGTCCGCCGGGACGTACACGGCCTGGAAGGACGTGATCGAACCCTTCTTGGTCGAGGTGATGCGTTCCTGGAGGTTACCCATTTCGGAGGCGAGGGTCGGCTGGTAACCCACCGCGGAGGGCGAGCGACCGAGAAGAGCGGACACTTCGGAGCCGGCCTGGGAGAAGCGGAAGACGTTATCGACGAAGAGGAGAACGTCGCGGTTCTGTTCGTCGCGGAAGAATTCGGCCATCGCGAGAGCCGAGAGGGCGACGCGCATACGGGCACCGGGCGGCTCATTCATCTGGCCGTACACGAGGGCGACCTTGGACTTCGAGAGATCCTTCTGGTCGATGACGCCCGCTTCGGACATTTCGTGGTAGAGGTCATTGCCTTCACGGGAGCGCTCGCCGACGCCGGCGAAGACGGAGAAACCGCCCTGCTTCATCGCGATGTTATTGATGAGCTCCATGATGACGACGGTCTTGCCGACGCCAGCGCCGCCGAAGGCGCCGACCTTACCGCCCTTGACGAAGGGACAGATCAAATCGATGACCTTGATGCCGGTGCCGAGGAGTTCGGCGGAAGTAGCCTGCTCGGTGAGGGGCGGGGGCAGACGGTGAATCGGGTAGCGCTTCGTGTGCTCGACCGGACCGCGTTCGTCGACGGCGTCGCCGGTGACGTTGAAGATGCGGCCGAGGACACCGTTGCCCACGGGCACGGTGATCGGGGCGCCGGTGTCGACGGCATCGCCGCCGCGCACCAGGCCTTCGGTGGAAGTCATCGCCACGGCGCGGACGAGTCCGTTGCCGAGGTGCTGCTGGACCTCGAGGATCAGCTTGGTGGCCTTTCCTTCGACCTTATAGTCGATCTGGATCGCGTTGTAGATCTCAGGGACCTTGTCGGAGGGGAATTGGACGTCGACGACGGCGCCGAGGACCTGGGTGATCGTACCTTTAGTGCTCATGATATTTGTAGAAGTGGGAGGGTTTGGAAATTACTGGGCGGCGGCGCCGGCGGTGAGCTCCAGGATTTCCTGGGTGATCGCGGCCTGACGAGCCTTGTTATATTCGAGGGAGAGGGCGGCGCTGATCTTCTTGGCGTTGTCGGTGGCGGCCTTCATGGCGACCATGCGCGAGCTGAACTCGGAAGCCTTCGATTCCAGGACGGCCTGGTGAACGGCCTGCTTAAAGAAGAGAGCGGGTAGCTGGTTGAGGATCGCGGCGGCGGAAGGCTCGAAGAGCATGTCGCGTTCGTCGTCCTCGACCTTCGGCGCAGGAATGCCGAGCTTGGTGCGGAACTCGCGGGCTTGGGCGACGAGACTGTCGGCCGGCAGGAGCTGCAGGACGCGCGGGGTCTGCACCATCGTGTTCTTAAAGTGAGCGAAGAGGACTTCGACCGTATCGACCGTGCCTTCGGTGAAGGCCTTGATCAGGTATTCGGCGGCGGGGCGGACTTCGGAGAAGTTCGCGCGGTCGGTGACCGGGAAGTCGGCGAGGATCTTGCGTCCGGAGCGCGCGATAGCCTGGGCGCCCTTACGGCCGATGCACACGAAGACGGCGTTCTTCTGTTCTGCGGCGAGGCGGATCAGGTTGCCGTTGAGCGCACCGGCCATGCCCTTATCGGGCGTGACGAGGAGGATGCCGCGGACCTTGACCTCGCGCTTGGTGAGGAGAGGGTGGGTGAAATCGCCGACCTTGGACTGGGCGGTGTCGAGGATTTCGCCAAGGAGCTCGGCGTAGGCACGACCCGCACGAGCGGAGTCCTGCGCGCGCTTCATCTTCGACGACGCCACGAGCTGCATGGCTCGAGTGATCTGGCCGGTGCTCTTAACCGATTTGATTCGGTTACGGATCTCGCGGAGTCCCTTAGGCATGTGGCGTGGCGGTGTGGAGGAAGAGGGAAAGAAACGAGGGCTTAGACCTTGAAGCTACGGCGCCAGGTTTCGCAGGCGGACTTCAGCTCGGCTTCGCCGTCTTTCTCGATCTTGTTGCCGAGGCGGATCTTCGCGAGAATGGCCGGCTTGGCGGTTTCGAGGTGGGCCTGAAGGGAAGCGGAGGCAGCCTGGACGGACTTCACCGGCATGTCGTTGAAGAAGCCGTTCTGCATGGCCCAGATGATGCCGCACTGGATGTCAGCGGACTTCGGGGCGGTCGGGGGCTGCTTGAAGAGTTCGACGAAGCGGTCACCCTTATCGAGGATGCCCTTGGTCTGCGCGTCGAGGTCGGAACCGAACTGAGCGAACGCCGCGAGTTCGCGGTAGTTGGCGAGCTCGCCCTTGACCTTACCGGCGACCTGCTTGAAGGCCTTGATCTGCGCGGCGGAACCGACGCGCGAAACGGAGAGACCGACGGAGACGGCGGGGCGGATGCCCTGATTGAAGAGGTCGGTCTGAAGGAACACTTGGCCGTCGGTGATCGAGATCACGTTGGTCGGGATGTACGCGGACACGTCGCCGGCCTGCGTCTCGATGATCGGCAGAGCGGTGAGCGAACCCTTGCCAGCGAGACGAGCGGAGCGCTCGAGGAGGCGGGAGTGGAGGTAGAACACGTCGCCCGGGTAGGCTTCGCGGCCGGACGGACGCTTCAGGATGAGCGAGATCTGACGGTAGGCGGCGGCGTGCTTGGAAAGGTCATCGTAAACGATGAGCGCGTCGTGGCCGTTTTCCATGAACCACTCACCGATAGCGGTGCCGGAGAAAGGAGCGAAGACCTGATTGGCGGCGTTGTCGGCGGCCGAGGCGGCGACGACGACGGTGAATTCCATGGCGCCGGCCTTTTCGAGGGTGCCGATCGTGCGGGCGATGGAGGAGTTCTTCGTGCCGATGGCGACGTAGATCGAATACACCGGGCGGAAGTTGGCGTCACCGGAGGCGAGACCGACGCGGTTGGCGTTGGCCTGGTTGATGATCGTGTCGATCGCGATGGTGGTCTTGCCCGTGGCGCGGTCACCGATGATGAGCTCGCGCTGGCCACGGCCGATCGGGATCATGGCGTCGATGGCCATGATGCCGGTCTGCATCGGCTGGTCGACGGACTTGCGAGGGATGATGCCCGGGGCGATCTTCTCGACCGGGTAGCGTTCGCTGGAGACGATGGGTCCCTTGCCGTCGAGCGGGTTGCCGAGGGCATCGACGACGCGGCCGAGGAGGCCTTTGCCGACGGGGATCGAGAGGAGGCGACCGGTGGTCTTGGCTTCCATGCCTTCCTTGAGGCTGGAGATGTCGCCCATGATCACGCAGCCGACGGTGTCTTCGGCGAGATTGAGCGCGACACCCTGCAGGCCTCCGGGTAGCTCGATCATCTCGTTCATCATGACGCCCGAGAGGCCGTCGATGGAGGCGACACCGTCCGCAAGGGTGACGATGGTGCCGACGTTGGATTTGCCGGCGCGGGTATCAAGGCCGGCGATGGCTTTTTGGATCTGGTCGATCGCGTTGCTCATGGTTTTTTGTAAATCGGGTTAAGGTTGGGGGAGGAGTTCAGGAAAGGGACTTGGCGAGGTTGGCCAGACGGAGCGAAGCCGTGAGATCGGTGACGTCGTCGCCGACGCGCACGCGGAAGCCAGCGAGGAGCGCGTCGTTGCGACGGGCGACTGGGCGGACGGTGCGGCCGAGCAGTTTGGAGAAGTGTGCAGCGATCGCGTCGGCCTCTGCCGTGGCGAGCGGACCGGCGTGCTCGATGCGGGCTTCGCCGCGGGCGAGCTCGCGACGGATGTTCGCGAGGTAGGCGCGGAGGAGCGGGCGGAGCTGGTGGGCCGCGCGGGACTTCGTGAGCGCGGCGAGCACGGCTCCGACCAGGTCGGCGGAGACCACGCCGCCCTCAAGGGACATGGCGAGGAGGCGCTTGGCTTCGGCTCGGACGGAGGCGGCGGACATCGGAAGAGGAAGGGCTTAGCGGGCGAGCTGCTTGACGGCGGCCTCGTTGAGGCGACCGCGCATGGAGTCGTCGAGATTCTGTTCGAGCACCTTGGCGGCGGTCTCGACCACGAGGCGGGAGACTTCGCCGCGGACTTCGTTCATCATCTTAACACGATCGGCTTCGATGGCGGCCGTGGCCTTGGCGATGACTTCAGTCTGGGCGGCCTGGGCTTCGGCGCGGGAAGCTTCGATGGTGGCCTTGGCGGAGTTGCGGGCCTCGACGAGGATCTTGGTGGCTTCTTCAGAAGCGGCGACGAGCTTGGCTTCGGCGGTCTTCTGTGCGGAGGCCAGCTGGGCTTCGGCGGCGGCGCGGTCCTTCTGGAGCTGCTCGGCCTGGCGGATGCGCTCCTCGAGCTGGCCGAGGGCGGGCTTGATGGCGAAGTAGTAGAGGACGAGGGCGAGGATCGTGAAGTTGACGATCTGGACGATCAGGTGGGGCTTATCGACGCCGAAGTCGCCGAAGAGCTTGATGATCGTGTCGACGGGGCTGGTGGATTCACCGGCGGACTTGGCGGCGTCGGCGGCGAGGAAGGCGGAGAGGAAGGTCATGGTGAGGACTTTAAAAGGAGGTTGGGAATCAGCGCTGGGAAAGAGAAGTGGCGGGCCCCTTGCGGGGCCACGCCACGTGACCGGTTACTTCGCGAGGAAGATCGCGTAGAACGCGACGGCTTCAGCAAGAGCCATGCCCAGAATGGACTGGACGAGGATCTTGGCGGAAGCATCCGGATTGCGACCCACGGATTCGACGGCCTTGGCGCCAACGAGACCCACGCCGATAGCGGCAGCGAGACAGCCGGCAGCGGCAGGGAGGGAACCAGTGATTTCAGCGATGATCATGTTGTTTTGTTTTTGGTTTTTTCTTGGCGCGCCGCCGGGGGATTCCCGGCATGTCGCGCACCTCGAAAGTGAAAGGGTCAGTGGGCGTGCTCCTCGTCGTGGCCGGCATCGTGGTTGCAGATGAGGCCGATGTAGACGGCAGAGAGGAGCGTGAAGACGAAGGCTTGGATGAGGCCGACGAGGACTTCGAGCATACCAGCGACGGCGGGGATGACGTACGGAGCAATGCCGCCGAGGGTGTGGATTAGGTTCTCGCCGCCGAAGACGTTGCCGTAGAGACGGAACGGAAGGGAGATCAAGCGGGAGGCGATGGAGAGGACTTCAATGCCGCCGACGCCAAGGAAGATGAAACCGAGCATGAGCCACATCGGGGTGCTGAGCTCCTTCTTGTCGGCCTTGTTGCCGAAGAGATCAAAGACCAGCGCCTTAAGCCCGGCGTAACGCAGCACAAAATATGTCCAGGCGAAGAACGAGATGACGGATAACGCGAGCGTGGTGTTAAGGTCGGAGTTCGCCGGGCGGATGGCATCCTGCCAGCCGTGCTCCGCGGTCATATATTTGATTGTGCCGACGCCAGGGAGCAGACCGCTCCAGTTCATCAGCAGGATGAAAACGAAAAAACCGCAAAGGACGGGGAAGGACTTGCCGATCATCTTCTTGCCGACGATTGGCTCGAGGGCGTCGCGCAGGCCGGAGGCGACATTCTCGACGAGGGCCTGGCCTTTGTTGGGGATGATCTTCGGAGTGCCGACGAGCAGGCGGACGGCGACGATGATCAAGGTCGCGATGATCCAGGTGGTCAGGATGGAATTAGAGATTGGGATACCGCCGACCTCAAAGAGGTCGGTGGCGGTCTTTTTAACGCCATCTTCGGCCGCTAAAACGAGAGTCGGAGTGAGGAGACAGAGATGGAAAAGAGGGCGCATTTAGACGCGGGAAAGGATTGGTGAATGATTCCCCGCAGGATGGTCAACCCTGCGAGCAGACCCTGCCCCAGAGTAAGCACCCGAGGGCCCCCCTTATTAGACCTACTAATCCTTCACCGCTGATCAGGGCGACAGGCGCACGATGTCCCAAACGCCCTTATTTAGGGTGTAATGGAAGCGGTCGTGCAGGCGATTGGTACGCCCCTGCCAGAACTCAAAACTGATTGGAACCAGGCGGTAGCCGCCCCAATGCGGGGGCTTCGGGACCTGACCCTCGGGATGTTTGGCCTTCAGTTCAGCCAAGCGCGCCTCCAGCACCCCGCGATCAGCGATGATATCGCTCTGGTCGGAGGCCAAGGCCCCCAGCTGGCTGCCATAGGGACGGCGGGCAAAATAGGTCACAGATTCTTCTTCCGAAGTCTTTATCAATGAGCCAGTTATGTGAATTTGTCGCTCGAGGGAAAACCACGGGAATAGCAGGGTCACCCGGGGGTTGGCGGCGATTTCCTCCCCCTTCTTGCTGTCGTAGTTAGTAAAGAAGGAGAAACCACGCTCGTCGGCCGCCTTGAGCAGGACGGTCCGGGAAGAAGGGAAACCGTCGAGGCCGAGGGTCGAGAGGACCATCGCATTAGGCTCCACCACGCCGGCGGTCTTGGCCTGATCGAACCAGGCTTTGAACTGCGCCAACGGAGCCTCGAGCAACTCGTGCCGGTCGATCCCGTGGGCAGCATACTCTTTGCGGAAATCCGAAAGGTCCATGCCGTGACGCTAAAGGAGTCGGCCGGACCTGCAAGCGTTAGCACCCTTCCCTCTCGCCAGTCCGGTCCGCTCGCTCACCTTAGAAGAAGTGAATCTGGTGCTCATAACCGCCCCCGAAGCCGAGTCCGGGTTGTCGCCTGAAGACGCGCGCGCCCGCCATCTGCGCGAGACGGTCGGGCTCGCGGTCGGCGGTACCTTCCATGTCGGCGTCGAGAACGGCCTCCGCGGCATCGCCACAATTTCCGGGCTCACGCCTCGGCTCACATTCGCCGTCGCCTGGGAGAAATCTCCGCAGCTCCGCCTGCCGCTCACGGTGCTCATCGGACTCCCGCGTCCGCAGACCGCGAAGAAAGTCCTGCACGACCTCGCGAGCCTCGGCGCCGCCCGGATCATCTTCTTCGAGTCCGAGAAAGGCGACCCTGGTTACCTCACGAGCTCACTGTGGAAAGACGGCGAGTGGCGCGAGCATGTCCTCAAAGGCACTGAGCAGGCCTGCTCCACGCTCGTGCCGGAAGTCACGCGCGTGACTTCGCTCGCCGAAGCGGTCGCGCTCATCGACGGCGCCGCGTGGAAACTCGCGCTCGATCCTTACGAGGCGACGGGCGCGCCGGAACTTTCCACGCCGGCGCATGCCGCGGTGCTCGCGATCGGACCCGAACGCGGGTTCGCCGAAGGCGAGCGCGCGACGCTCCGCCAAGCCGGCTTCGCCTTCGCGCATCTCGGCGACCGTATCCTGCGCGTCGAGGCCGCCGCGCTCGTCGGCGGCGCGCTCATGCTCGCGCAGCTGCGCGCGTGGACAAAGCACCGGCCGGTCCGCGGCTGATCACTCCGCGGCCTGACGGACGAGGACGGAGGCGGCGGGCTGCCCTTTGCCTTTGCCGATCACCTTGCGCAGCTTCCACCCTGCGGGCACCGGCACTTCATAGCCGCCGGGCGCTTCAAGAATCACGCGCACATGCGCGCCTTCCTCGGCATAACTCACCGCCGTCGCGGCGATCTCCGCGCCCTTGGTCTGCCAGAGCTCCCAGGGCGGATCGGCGAACACGAGGTCGAAGCGGCCTTCAGCCACGCCAGGCTTGGTCGCGTCACCGGTGATCCGGGTGAAAGGCAGTTCCACCAGGCCCATCGACTTCGCGACCGCAGCGGCGTTGGCCGTGAGCTCCGCCCCGATGCGCTGATCGACGCAGGTCGCGCGCACTGCGCCGCGGCTCAGCGATTCGAGGCCGTAGGCGCCGGTGCCGGCGAAGAGGTCGAGCACGGCCGTGCCCGGCACGAACGCCGCGAGCGAATTGAAGACCGCCTCACGGATGTAATCCGTGGCTGGGCGGACGCCTCCCTGCGTGGGGACGCGGAGCGGGATGCCTCGAGCGATGCCGCCGGTGACGCGCATGGGTTCAAGGTCGCGCAGTCGCGCGGAAGGTCAACGGCGTTCGGCGCCGAGCGCCTGCCGCGTGGGCGACCAGCACGTGGTGCGTCCGCCGACGTCTTCACGGACGAGCGGCTTCTTCGACCGCGGACAACGGCCGCCGTCTTTCCAGCGGTGATTGAAGAGCCAGGTGTCGGGCGGGTCGGACCAATCCTTGCCGATGACGT
>JBIKIO010000075.1:0-6414 GCA_044361555.1 Opitutales bacterium | reverse complement strand
GGGCTTGAGCGTGATGGTGTCCGGCGTCTTCGCGCTCATCATCGGCCTCATCTGGCTGGACGTGCTCCGTCGGCGGCGGAAAGCGTCGCCGGGGAATCCGTTCCGCGCGCCGACGGAACCCTGAGCCAGCTCAGAGCTCGGCCTGCACGCGGACCGACACCGGACAGTGGTCTGAGCCGGTGATCTTGTCGTGGATGTCCGGCTGCGAATACTTGAGGCCGTCGGAAGTCAGGCAGTAATCCAGCCGCCACCCGATGTTGCGGGCGCGGATCCCCGGACGATAGGACCACCAGCTGTAGCGCTGCGCGAGCGACGGGTGCTGGGCACGGAAGGTGTCCGTGAAACCATGGCCGTCGAGCAGCTGGCTGAAAGACTCGCGTTCCTCGTCGGTGAAACCGGCGTTGCGGCGGTTCGTGGACGGATTAGCGAGGTCGATCTCGGCGTGCGCGACGTTGAGGTCGCCGCAGACGACGACCGGCTTCTTCTTCGCGAGGCGGGCGAGGTATTTGCGGAAGTCGGCGTCCCACTGCAGACGATAGTCGAGGCGTTCGAGTTCGCGCTGGGAATTCGGGACGTAGGCGCTGACGACGAAAAGGCCGTTGAATTCCGCCGTGACCACGCGGCCTTCGGGCGGATGGTCGCCGGGGAAGTCGGTCGCGACGGAGAGTGGCGCGGTCTTGGAAAGCACCGCGGTGCCGGAGTAGCCTTTCTTCTCGGCCTCGTGCCAGAACTGATGCGGGTAGGCCAAGCCGAGTGTCGAGGCGACGGCCGTCTCACACTTCGTCTCCTGCAGGCAGAGCACGTCCGGGTCGGCGGACGCGATGAATTCGCCGAGCCCTTTGCCGAGCGCCGAGCGGACACCATTGACGTTCCAGGAAAAGATCTTCGCGTGGCTCACGGGCGGGTCACTTGAAGAGCTGGTTCATCTTCCGATCCAGATCCTTGCCCTTTTCTTCCACCTTGGCGGCGGCCGGCGACGGCGCGGGGGCCGGCGTAGCGGCAGGGACGATCGGCGTGGCAGGCGCCGGCATCGGAGCCGGGGTGACGAGAGCGGCGGGGGCCGCAGGAGCGACGGCCGCTTCCGGCTCCGGGGGCTTGCGGCCGTAGAGAACGTCGATGCGCTGAGCGAGGGTTGGCGGACCCTTCGGTACGACCACAACGGGCGCGACCGCCACGGGGGCGGCCGGAGCCGGTTCCGCGGCGGCGGAAGCCACGGTGGTCGGATAGGGTGAATCGAACTTCGTGCCCTTGGCGACGAGCTCGGTGACGCGCTTGCCGAGTTCGGCGGCGAAATCCGTGAAGGTGCTCTTGATCTCGAACTTGGCGCCCTTGGCGCGGACCTCGAGCTGACCGGTCGGCAGCACGCGGGTGAGCTGGAGCACCGCGCCAGCCTCGAGGGCCAGATCCTGCGGCTTCTGTCCTTCCACGTTCACGGTCACGGTCGTCGGCGTCTTCACCGTGACGGCGGTCGGCCAGAGGATGAGGTGTCGGGAGATCGCGGCGAAATCCAGCGACGGCTCAGGGGTAGTCGGGGCAGGCGCGGACACGGCAACCGGGGCGGGCACGGAGGGCTTGGTCGCGACAGCCACCGGGGCGGGCGTGACCGGCTTGGGCGTAGCGGGCTCGACGGCGGCGGGCGTCGGCTGGGCCACGCGGGTACCGAGGTCGAGCGGCTTGATCGCGGTATCGCCGCGACGGACGTCGACCTGGAAGCTCGGCGTCAGGAAGAGGATGCCGCCGGCGCCGGCGAGCGCGCCGAAGAGGAAGAGGAGCAGGCCTCGGAAGAAAGCAGCCATGAGAATCAGGAGCCCGCCTTGATCTCGATCACGTCGTGCGGAGCAGCTTCGCGCTGACCTGCGGGCGTGACGCGGATGTAGCGCGCGCGCTTGCGGTGTTCGGCGAGATTGGCGGCGCCGAGATAACCGAGGCCGCTCTGGATGCCGCCGGCGAGGGTGCCGAGGACCTGGTCGACCGTACCGGAGACCTCCTTCAATGCCTCGATGCCTTCGGCGGCGACCTTGCTGAACTTGCCGTTGGCGGAGTGCCCGTAGCGGGCGGCCGAACCCTTACGCATGGCCTCGTGGGAGCCCATGCCGCGGTATTCCTTATAAGTCTTGCCGTTGATCTCCATCAGCTTGCCCGGCGCTTCGCGCGAACCGGCGAGGAGGCCGCCAAGGATGACGGCATCGGCGAGCGTGAGCGCCTTGACGATGTCACCGCTCTTGGTGATGCCGCCGTCGGCGAGGATGCGCACGCCCTTCTTGGCGGCGGCGCGGGAGGCGACGTAGAGCGCGGTCAGCTGCGGGATGCCGACGCCCGCGACGATGCGGGTCGTGCAGATGGACCCAGGACCCTGCCCGATCTTGACCGTATCGGCGCCGGCTGCGGCGAGGAATTCGACGCCTTCGCCGCTGGTGACGTTGCCGGCGATGAGCGTGATATGCTTATGCGTCTTGCGCAGGAGACGGAGCGCGTCGCCGACGCCCTTCGTATGGCCGTGGGCGGTGGAGATCGCGAGGGCATCCGCGCCTTCGGCGATGAGGGCGCCGACGTGTCCGAGCAGGCGGGCGCGGTCGATCTCGCCGTCGGCCGTGCGGGGCACCGAGATGGCGACGCCGACGCGCAGGCGGAAATCGACATCGCGGGTCGGCCGCACGTGGGCGCGGGATTCTTCGGAAATGCGCTCGATGTCGCTCAGGGTGAAGAGGCCGCGGAGGCGGTTCTTGGCGTCGACGACCAGCAGCTTGTTCTGGCCGACGTGGTCGGAGAACTTCCGGTCAGCGGTGGCGATCGGGTCCTTGCCGAGATCCTTTTC
Organism: Opitutales bacterium; assembly: GCA_044361555.1. Lineage (GTDB taxonomy): Bacteria > Verrucomicrobiota > Verrucomicrobiia > Opitutales > UBA953 > UBA953. The sequence goes on along the minus strand of JBIKIO010000075.1, from coordinate 3,599 downwards.
GGCGACGGTGAAGACCTTGTCGCGGGGGATCATGACGGCGACGACCTTGCGCTGGCCGTGGCGTTCCTTGACGGCGCTGCCGGGGAGGAGCCCGAGGAGCGTGCCGTCTTGGGCCGTCACGGGGAAAGTGCTGAAGGCCAGGCCGTCGCGCTCGATGCGCGCCAGGACCTCGGCGATGGTGTCGTCGGCCGAGACGACGGCAGGGTCGCCGATCATGCCGTGGATGTGGTTCTTGACCCTGCGCACCTCGGCGACCTGGTCGGCCTCCGTCATGTTATAGTGCAGGAGACCAAGGCCGCCGTTGAGGGCCATCGCGATGGCCATGCGGTGCTCCGTGACCGTATCCATGTCGGAGGACACGATCGGAAGGGAGAGCGGCAGGGCGTCGGAGAGGGAGGAGTCGAGGCGTGTCATCCGGGGCAGGACCTCGGAGTAGCGGGTGGCCAGGGAAACGTCGTCATACGTCAGGCCGAGGCCGGCGTTGGCGAGGAAGAAGCCGTCCGCGGACAGGTAAAAGCGTTCGTCGAGGGAAACGCGGCCCTTGGATTTCGAGGAGGCCATGAGTGGTCGGTTTCCCCAAAGGGTGTTAGGCACCCCCCTAAGGGGTGGCAAATTGATTTTGCGAGTTTGTCCGGATTGCCGTCTATTCGTCCCATGACCGGCGGCTTTTTCGACTTCAAACGTGTCCGTCGCCGACTGCGCTCGACGGTCGTGACCGGCGCCGGCGCCGTGGACAGCGTGGATCGCATCCTCCTGCGGACGCAATCCGACCAAGGCACGGGTTACGGCGAGATCGCCCCTTGGCCGGGCTTCCCGACCGAGACCATCGAACAGTCACTGGAGTTCCTCCGCTCGGCCCAAGGCAACCTGCCCCACCTGCAGGCCGCCGTGGCCGCGTCGCCGGCGCCTCTGCCCTGCCTCTCGGCGGCGCTGTCCAGCTGCCGGCATTGGGACCACATCGCCGGTTACGCGGGCAGTCTGCCCTGCGCGGGGCTGCTGACACTTTCCGTCCTCGAGACGGACGCGAAGGTCGCGGCGGGCTTCCGCACGTTGAAGGTCAAGATCTCGCCGGAGACCGACGAAGAATCGATCCGCGGCGTCGCGAGCCGGTTCCCCGGGCAGTTGCGTCTCGACGCCAACGGTTCGCTGGACCTGCAGGCGGCGCGGCGCTGGGCGGAGTTCGCGCGCGGCCAAGCGCAGATCGAATTCCTGGAACAGCCTTTGCCGGTCGGTCATCCGGGCTACGCGTCGCTCGGTCCGGATAAGATCGCCCTCGACGAATCATTCCTCACGCCAGGTGGCGTCGACTGGGCCGGGACCGTCGTCGTGAAGCCGCTGCTCGCCGGCGACTGGGACGAACTGCGCGCCTGGCGCCGAGCGCACGCGGGTGCGGTCGTCTACTCCTCTTGCTTCGAGACCGCGATCGGGCGGCAAGGCGCGCTCTGGCTCGCGGCGCAGGATCCGCAGGCCGGCACGGTCGGCTTCGACACGCTGGGCCGCTTTGAGAACGACGGCCGCGACCGGCATGCGCACGGCCCGATGGCCAGCGGCCTCGCGGGCTACGACTGGGCGGGCTTCTGGCAGGAACTCACATGAGCGCCGTCGCGGTCTTCAACGCGGACCACGCCGAGCATCTGCGCGAAGCCCTGCGGGCGCATGACGCCGGCCTACCGGTATTCCTCGGCAATCCGCGATGGGCGGGCGCCGAACGCGACGAAGTAGCCCGGCAGCTCCCCCGCGGCACGACGATCCTCGGGACCTCCCTCGAACCGCGCGGCCTCGGCACCTGCGACTGGCCGAAGAACTGGCGGGCCCGCGTGATGATCCCAACCGGCGGCACCGGCGGGAAGGTGAAGTTCATCATCCACTCCGCGGAGACCCTCCGTGCCGCCGTGCTTGGGCTGCGCGACGCGCTCGTCGCCCGCGGACTTTCGCCCGTGCTCCATGGTGTCACCTGCACGCCGCCGTGGCACGTCAGCGGCTTCATGCCCGCGATCCGCGCGCGCGTGACCGGCGGTACGTATCTCGTCATCGACGGACGGTTCGCCGAAGGCACCGCCCTGCCCAGCGTCGAGCTACCGGCGGACGGAACGAAGATCATCTCGCTCGTGGCCGCCCAGCTGACGCGACTACTCGCACACGCCGAAGGCGAAGCCTGGCTCAAGCATTTCGACGTCATCCTGCTCGGCGGTGCGGCGACGCCGGCGACGTTGCTCGCCGAGATCCGCGCGCGGCGACTGCCGGTCTTCCTCACCTATGGCGCGACCGAGACCGCGGCCGCGTGCGCGCTTTGTCCGCCGGAGAAGATCTGGTCCGGTGAATCCATCCGCGGAACGCCATTGCCAGGCGTGCGTTTCGCGACGACCGCTGAAGGCGTCGTCACGATCGCGGCGCCTTCACTCGGGCTCGGCGTCTGGCCGGACGGACCGATGTCTAACCCTTGGACGAGCGGTGACCGTGGCGACGTGGCGACGGATGGGAGCGTGCGCATCGCCGGACGCGCCGACCGCGTGATCGTCACTGGCGGAGAGAAGGTCGACCCCGCCCGCGTCGAACAGGTCTTGCTCTCCACCGGACTGGTCCGCGAAGCCTTGATCTTAGGCATGGTCGACGAGACCTGGGGCGAAGTCGTGACGGCGTGCGTGGTTGGTCCGGCCGAAATCGAAGCCGCGCTACGCAAGGCCTGCGAGCTACTCGAGCCTGCGGCGCGTCCGCGGCGTTACGTGTTTGTTCCGGTCATGCCGACGAACGCGAGCGGCAAGCCCGACCGCGACACCATCGCAAAACTGACCGCTTAAGCGCGGACAGCTTTCCAGACGCGCAGGCAGGATTCCACGAGGGCCGGGAATTCCGCGAGCGGCACCTGGGAAGGTCCGTCAGAGATCGCCTTCTTCGGATCCGGATGCGTCTCCATGAAGAGACCGTCGGCGCCCGCGGCGAGGGCCGCCTTGGCGAGGACCGGGACGTATTCGCGCTGACCGCCGGACGAACCGCCGGCGGCGCCGGGGAGCTGGACCGCATGGGTGGCGTCCATGATCGTCGGGTGGCCGAAGCCGGCCATGATCGGGAAGGAGCGCATGTCGACGACCAGGTTCTGATAGCCAAAAGTGGTACCGCGGTCGGTCTGCCAGATCTCGGCGGCCTGGGCGCCTTCGAGCTTATCGACGACGAAGCGCATCTCGAACGGGGAAAGGAACTGGCCCTTCTTCACGTTGACGACCTTGCCGGTCTTGGCGGCCGCGACGAGGAGATCGGTCTGACGGCACATGAACGCGGGGATCTGCAGCACGTCGACGACCTTGCCGACGGCTTCGCACTGCTCCGGGCCATGGATGTCGGTGAGGACGTTGAAGCCGTAATCCTTCTTCACCATCGCGAGGAGATCGAGGCCGGCCTGCATGCCGGGACCGCGATCGCCGCCGAGTGAGGTGCGGTTGGCCTTATCGTAGGAACCCTTGAAGATGATGTTCAGCTCCGGGTGGCGGGCGGCCAGGGCCTTGAGCTCCGTGGCGACGGTCCGGCAGTTGGCCTCGGATTCGAGGGAGCAAGGTCCGGCGATGAGGAGCAGACGGCGCTTATCGTGCAGCATGCGGCACGAT
>JBIKIO010000014.1:0-21332 GCA_044361555.1 Opitutales bacterium | reverse complement strand
ACATCGAGCACGAGCCCTAGCCCTCCCCACGCCGTTCTCGCTCATTACCCCATTAATCTTCCCTCCCCATCGTCCCACCCTTACAAACGCCCTACGCCTCCCGAGTCGCCCGCCATGTCCGTCCCCCCTCCCCTTCCTCTGGCCCGTTCCGCCCAACCGACTTACATCATCGGCCACAAGAACCCGGACGCCGACGCCATCTGCTCCGCCCTCGCCTACGCCGCCTTCAAGGACGCTTCCGGCCAGACCGGCTTCAAGCCCGCCCGCTGCGGCAACTCCAACGCGCGCATCGACGCGATCCTCGGCCGCTTCGGCGCCGCCCTCCCGGAATTCGTGGGCGACGTCATCCCGCGCATCGAGGACATCATGCACCGCGACCCGTTCAAGGTGAGCGTCGACGACACCTGCGCCCGCGCGCTCGAGCTCCTCGACCTGCATGACGTGCGCGCCCTCCCGGTCGTCGGCAAGGACGGCCGCCTCGAAGGCTACGTCTCCATCTTCAGCCTCGGCGACTACTTCATCCCGAAGCCCAAGCGCGCGACCTCGATGCGCAAGGTCACCAGCTCGATCAACGCCATCATCCGCTCCATCGGCGGCACCGAGGTCGTCGCCTACGACGCCGTGAGCGTCGAGGAGCTCTACGTGCGCGTCGCCGCCATGGAACTCGACTCGTTCGGCAAGTCCGCGACCGTCGAAGGCATCCCGACGAACAAGAGCGTCATCGTCGTCGGCGACCGCGCGGACGTCCACCTGCGCGCCATCGAGATGGGCGTGCGCATCATCATCGTCACCGGCGGCCACCGTATGCGCCCCGAGGTCCTCGAACGCGCCAAGGCCGCTAAGGTCTCCGTCGCCTACGCCGACACCGACAGCGCCACGACCGCCTGGGCCGTGCGCGCCTCCACGCTCGTGGGCGGCCTCGTGCAGCGCGACGCCTTCACCTTCAAGCCACAGGAGAAGCTCTCCGTGGCCCGTCGCCGCATCGTCCAGAACCCGGCCCTGATCTGCCACGTCGTCGACGAGGACGGCCGCCTGCTCGGCGTGTTCACGAAGTCCGACATCATCAACCCCCCGCGGGCGAAGCTCGTCCTCATGGACCACAACGAGCTCTCCCAGGCCGTCGATGGGGCGGCGGAAGTCGAGATCACCGAGGTCGTTGACCACCACCGACTGGGCAATGCGCCCACGCATCAGCCCATCCTCTTCATCAACCGGCCGCTCGGCTCCACGTGCTCGATCGTCGCGGACATGTTCCGCACCGCCGACCTGAAGCCTACGCCGCAGATCGCCGGCCTGATGATGTGCGGCATCATCTCCGACACACTGCTCCTCCAGAGCCCGACCACCACCCCGCTCGACGCGGACCTGCTCCAGTGGCTCGCCCGCCTCGCCGACGCGGATCCGCGCCAGCTGGCCGACATGATCTTCAACGCGGGCTCGGTGCTCTCGACCCTCAGCCCCGACGCGGCCGTCCGCGCCGACTGCAAGCAATACAAGGAAGGCGAACGCCGCTTCTCCGTCTCGCAGGTCGAAGAGCTCGGCTTCACGAACTTCTGGAAGTGCGAGGACGCCCTCCTCGAAGCCCTCGAGAAATACCGCATGGAGAACGGCCTGAACTTCGCCTGCCTGCTCGTGACCGACATCGACACCCAGAGCTCGCTCTTCCTGATCCGCGGCGACGCCGAGGTCGTGCAGGCCATCACCTACCCGCAGAAACGGCCGCCGGACATCTTCGACCTGCCCGGTATCGTCAGCCGCAAGAAGCAGCTCATGCCCTACCTGGGCAGCCTGCTCGGAGGTTCGAACGAAAGCGCATGAGCGCCGAAGAAGTCCTGCTCAAGTTCCTCGGCCAGCCCGGCTACAAGCCGATGCGCCTCGAAGCCATCGTGCAGGCCCTCGGCGGCACGCGCGAAGACCTCCGCCGCCTCAGCAAGACGGTCCCTCGCCTCATCAAGGCCGGCGCGGTCGTGACGGTCAAAGGCCACCTGCTCGCCCTGCCCTTCGCTGGCCAGGGATCCGGCGTCCGCAAGCCCGACGCCGAACTCCTCGAGGGCACCATCCTCTTCCGACCCAGCGGCTCCGCCCGCGTGGTCTTCGACGCCATCCCCGGCTCGCCGCCGCGCGAACAGCTGCACGTCGATGCCGACGACACGCACGTCGCGCTCCACGGCGACCGCGTCCTGGTCAAGCTCAACGCCAACCGCCGCGACCGTAACGGCGACGACTGGGGCACGGGCACGGTGGTCAGCATCGTCAAACGCGCGCTCACGCAGCTCACCGGCACGATCGGCAACAACCGCCTCCAGTGGTTCGTCGTCCCCGACGATCCCCGCATCTCGCGCGAGATCATCGTGCGCGACCCCGCCCGCGCCGGCCTCACGCCCGCGCCGAAGCCCGGCGACAAGGTCGTCGTGCGCCTCGACGTCTGGGAACGCCGCAACCTCAGCCCGACGGGCACGGTGACCGAAGTCCTCGGCGTCACGCACACGCCGATGGCCGAATACCTCGCCATCCTCCGCCGCTACGGCCTCCGCCCGGAATTCCCGCCCGCGGTCGCCGCCGAGGCCAACGCCTTCGGCAAGGTCGTCACCAAGGCCGACTGCGTCGGCCGCGAGGACTTCCGCCAGATCCCGACGATCACCATCGACCCGGACGACGCGAAGGACTTCGACGACGCCCTGTCCGTCCAGCGCATGCCCAACGGCAACGTGCGCGTGGGCATCCACATCGCCGACGTGTCTTCCTATGTGAAGACCGGCTCGCCCCTCGACGTCGAGGCGCGCGAGCGCGGTAACTCCACCTATCTCGTCGGCACGGTCATCCCGATGCTCCCGCACGCGCTTTCCAGCGGACTCTGCTCGCTCGTCGAGGCCGAGGATCGCCTGGTGAAGACGGTCATCTGTGAATTCACGCCCGAAGCCCGCCTCGTGAAGACGGAGTTCGCCAACTCGGTCATCCGCAGCGTCAAGCGCCTGACCTACAAGCAGGCCTACGGCTTCCTGCAGCATCTGACGAAGGATCAGATCCGCGCCCTGCCCGCGCCGCCGCCCCACCAGACCGGCTCACCGGGACGCCCGCTCGCCGAACTCACCGACGCCGAACTGGACCTGATCCAGGGCATGATCGACGACCTCTGGAACGTCGCCAAGGTGCTCCGCGCCGAACGCTTCCGCGCCGGGTCGCTCGACCTGGAGATGAAGGAGATCAAGATCTACTGCGACAAGGACGGCTGGGCCGACCGCACCGAGGTCGTGCAGCACGACGAGTCCCACCAGCTCATCGAGGAGTTCATGCTCCTCGCCAACGAGTCCGTCGCGACGGCCCTCGACAAGGCCTCTATCCCGCACGTGAACCGCGTGCACGACGACCCTGACCCCGAGAAGCTCGCGGCCCTCCGCGAAGAGCTCGCCGGCAACGGCTTCAAGGTCGGCGACCTCACGCACCGCTCCGAGATGGTCAAGCTGCTCGCCAGCCTCAAGGAGCGCGAGGACGGGTACACCATCCGCATCCAGCTCCTGCGCTCGCTCAAGCAGGCCTGCTACCGCCCGTCGCCGGACGGACACTTCGGCCTGGCTAAGCTGCACTACTCGCACTTCACGTCCCCGATCCGCCGTTACTCCGACTTGCTTGAGCACCGCATCTTCGACGCCTACATCCAGAAGCAGGGCGTGCGCTCCGCTCCGAAGGAACCGCTGCGTTCGCCGGGCCTCAGCGAGCTGACGCGCTCCTGCGAGCATATCTCGATCACCGAGCGTAACAGTTCCGAAGCCGAGCGCGACTCGGTGAAGATCAAGCTGCTCGAGCTCTTCGAACGCGAGGCCGCCCGCCCGGACAAACGTCCGTTCGAGGCCACGATCACCGACGTGAAGCCACACGGACTCATGGTCGAGCTCAACGCCTCGCAGGCCTACGGCCTCGTGCACATGTCGACGCTCACCGACGACTATTACCGTCTCAGCGACCGCGGCGACATGCTCGTCGGCAGCCGCACCGGCCGGAAGTTCATGCCGGGCGGCGTCATCCAGGTGACCGTCGACCGCGTGGATCGTTTCAAGCGCCAGGTCGATTTCCGCCTCTATGATGATCGGCAGGTCCAGAAGCCGAGGGGACCGGAGCGGAGAAAAGGACAGAGGTAAGAATAGAGGACTGAATCGAGGACAGCGTTGAGGACTGAATTGAGGGCTGAATTGATCCGATGCAGAAGGTAGGGGCAGCACCGCGTGCTGCCCTTTTTTGTGGGTAAGGGTCGTAGCTGGGTAGGGTCGGGACCGCGTCACGACCTAGGTGTCTCGAGGTAGGGACGTGATTGCCATCACGTCCGTGGGCAGACGGATATGGGAATCTTCGGTTACATTGCCCGGTGATGCGCACGTACCGTTGCGAACGGCGGCCATGGCAATGGCCGCCCTACCTAAGCCCGGGAGACTTTCGGGTCTCAGGTCTCGGCCATCAGGTATCAGGTTCGGGTATTCAGGTGCAGGTACAGGTCCGGGAGCTCTGCCTTCTGCCATCCGTCATCCATTCAGCCATCGTCCTGTTTCGGGTGGCGGGTGGCAGCCTCAGGTGGCTGGTGGCGGGCCTATTCCATTCAGTCCTCAACTCAGTCCTCGTGCCCTCAGGTCCTCGAAAACACGTTTCAGGTCCCGGGTCTCGGCCATCAGGACTCAGGTACGGGTTTTCAGGTTCAGGTGCAGGTGTCGGGCATTCTGCCATCCGTCATCTGTCCTCTGTCATCGACTCAGCACTCCATTCAGCCCTCAACTCAGTCCTCAATTCTTCCAAACAAGCCTCCTCCACGCCCGCGCATAATCGCCGGCGGCTTTGCCGAGGCGGATGCGGCCGGCGTCGTCGTCGGTCCACTTGACGGGGATCTCGACGAGCTTGGCGCCAGCGCGGGCGAGACGGACGAGGGCTTCGGCGCCGAAAGAGAAACCACGGGCGTCGGCGGGCATCTTCAACTGCGCGAACGTCGAGCGACGCACCAGCTTGAGCCCGCAGCCGGGATCGGTCATCCGTGCCCCTGGTAGCAGGCGCCAGAAGAAGGAGAGCGTCGCAGAGATGAGCGAACGTTTCCACGAGCGGCCGATCACCTGCGAGTCGCGATGCCAGCGGGAGCCGGCGACGAGGTCGGCCTTACCCTCGGCGATGAGTCGGTAGCCGCGGACGAGCGCCTCGGGATCGGTCGCCATGTCAGCGTCGCAATAGGCGAGCACGTCGTAGCCCTCCGGAGCCGACTCCCAGGCGGAGAAAATCGCGACGCCCTTGTCGCCGTGGTCGCAGGCCCGATGGTAGACGACGCGATACGGGATCTTCGCAGACGCCTCGATGGCGACCGACCGGGTCCAGTCCGTCGAGCCGTTATCCGAAACCACGATCAGGGCATCCGAGCAGCCATTGGCCTGCAGGCTTTCGGCCAGACGGGCCAAGCCCGGCCCCAAGCGTCGCTCCTCATTGCGCACGGGAATGACGATTAGGAGGGGCATCGGGGGAGGGTTAAAATCTTCCATTTCCTTAAAGAACTCAACCCTTACCTCGACCCGATGCGATTGAGATGAGATTGAGACTCAGTTTCATATTTGACTATTGAGACTGAATCTCAACCTTCAGCGGCCTGCCCTTTCACCATGCGCACGCATCTGCTTTTCCTGCTCGCCGCCAGTCAGGTGACCCTGGCCCAGACCGCCGCGTCGACGATCAAGCCCAGTGAACTCGCGCCCCTGACGGTGACGGGCATCGCCCCGGACGCCTTCATCCTGCCGGGCTCGGCCGCCGTCATCGAAGGCGAGGAATTCCGCGCCAAGGGCTACACCAATATCAAGCAGATCGCCGCCAACACCCCGGGCGTGTTCGTGCGCGACGAAGACGGCTTCGGCAACTTCCCCAACATCTCCATCCGCGGCGTCGACGGCACGCGCAGCGCCAAGGTCACGCTGATGGAAGACGGCATCCTGACCGCGCCCTCGCCCTACTCTTCCCCGAATGCCTACTACGCTCCGAAGTCGGGCCGTATGGCGGGCATCGAGTTCCTTAAGGGCTCAAGCCAGGTGATGTATGGCCCGCACACCACAGGCGGCGTCATCAACTTCCTCTCCACGCCGATCCCGACCGGCGGGCAGCAGTTCTTCTCGCGCCTGACGGCCGGCAATTACGGCAACTTCTTCAACCAGACCTGGCTCGGCGGCACGACGATGACCGAAGCCGGCAAGGTCGGCGCGGTCGTCGAACTGCATTCGCAGCTCAGCGACGGTTACCGCTCGATCGATGGTGTCGGCCGCCGCAGCGGCTTCACGCTCATCGAGCCCATGGTCAAACTGGCCTGGGAGCCGAAGGGCACGCTCCGCCAGCGCCTCGAACTCAAGATCGGGCAGACCGATTTCGAAGCCGACGAATCCTACGCGGGCCTGACCGAGGCCGACCTCCGCGCGAATCCAGACCGCCGCTACGGCTCGAGCCGCTTCGACCATCACGTGGCCGAGCACTGGCGCTCCTACCTTAAGTGGATCGCCGAACCGGATAAGTCCCTCCGTCTCGAGAGCGCGTTGTATTACAATAAGTTCGATCGCAACTGGGATAAGCTCGACGGCCTGACGACCACCACCGGGGCCACGCTCCGGACCAACGTCGCCGAAGCCCTCGCCCACGCCCCTTCCCTCGCGATCCTGCGCGGCGACCTGATCGCCGGCAACGACGGCGCATTCTTCACCAACGACGCCACGCGCCACCACGAGGCCTATGGCTGGCAGGGTTCAGCGCGCAAGCAGTTCGCGACCGGCGAGGTCCGTCATGAGCTCGTCACCGGCCTGCGCGTCCACCGCGACACCGCCGGCGGCGCCAACCAACGCACGACCTTCGTCGTCGACGACGGCGTCATCGGCGCCGGCACCAAGGCCGCGGCCACTTCGGCGGGCTTCCAGGAGACCATCGCGACGGCGTTCTTCGTCGAAGACGCGATCAAGTTCGGCGCGCTGACCCTGCGTCCGGGCGTGCGCTACGAATTCCTCGACATGGCCAACACCACGTCCGGCGGCGCCTATACGCCCGTCGACAGCGAGATGGTCATGGGTGGACTCGGCTTCACCTACGAACTCGACGCCAAGAACACCGTCTTCGGCGGCGTCTATCGCGGCGGCTCCGCGGCGAACCCCTCCGGCTACGCCGCGGGCACGCGTTCCGAGGAAAGCCTCGGCAAGGAGCTCGGCCTGCGTCACCGCGACCGTGCGACCAGCTGGGAACTCACGGCGTTCCATACCGATTTCCGCAACCTCATCGCGCCCGTGGTCGGCGTGGCTGGCGGCGGCCTGATGCCCGTCACCAATGGCGGCGGCGCGACTTCCTACGGCGTCGAAGCCCTCGTCCGTCACGACCTCGCCGGCGCGCAAGGCCGCGGCTTCGCGCTGCCGGCCTACGCGGGCGTGACGTGGACGCACGCCCGCTTCAGCGACATCGAAGGCAGCCGCCTCGGTAATTCGGCCGGCCTCTTCGCGGGCGCGAGCAACGGCAACGAGATCCCGTATATCCCGGAATGGAAACTCTCCGCCGGACTCGGCTTCGAGACCGGACCGTGGGGCGGTTCGCTCGACCTGAGCTATTATTCCGCGACCTGGGGCACGGGCTACAATGCCGGCCCGCGTCTCGTCGACGGCTCCGGCGCGTTGGCCAATCCGTCGACGCTCGACGGCAAGGTCGATGGACTCCTCACCGTGGACCTCAACCTGCGCTACCAGCTGACCAAGACCTTCAAGCTCGTGGGCGGCGTGCAGAACCTGCTCGATAAGCGGGCCATCATCAGCCGTGCCCCGCTCGGCGCGCGCGCCAACGCCCCGCGGACCCTCTTCTTCGGGGGCGAACTGGCCTTCTGAGTCCGGACGCGACTTGCCACCCCCGGCCCGCGCTCGCATCGTCACCCTTTCCCCGCGCATGCGCCCCGCGCCCGTCCAGCCTGACTCCGATCGCCTCCTCGACTTCGTCGTCGTGGCCGTCGCCGTCGTGGCGTTGGCGGTCTCGGTGAGCGGCCTCAGCCGGACGCCCCCGCGCCTCGAACCCGCGATGCTCCCGCCCGCCAAGCCGAAGCCGGCGTTGGTGAAGCTCGACCCCACCAAACTCCGCACCGCGCCCGCCGCGAACGCCGACAGCGCCGCCGTCGCGCCCGACGCCGCGTTGGCGCCGGCCCCGCTCGCGCCGATCAGCTCGCTCCCGAACGTGAACCTCCCGGCACTCCCGCAGGTCCCCACCCTGAGCGTCCGCCAGAAGCCCGTGACCGCGGCCGTCCCCTCTGCCGGCAAGAACGGCGCGACCGGAGCGGCGCGTGGCGGCGTGACCGCCGGCCCCGTCGTGCTCGACGCCGCCGAGATGGCCGGACGCCAGCCTTGGCCCGAGTATCCTTACGAGTGCCTGCGCCGTCGCGAAAGCGGCGTCGTCCGCGTCGTCTTCGAAGTCGGCGAGAACGGCGCCGTACGCCGCGCCGGGGCGGTCAATACCTCCGGCTGCCATCGTCTCGACGAAGCCGCGACCGACACCATCCTGCGCCGCTGGGAATTCCCGGCCGGCGACGTCCGCCTTTACGAGATCTCCATCCATTTCCAACTCCAGTGACCATGCCCCTCGCCAACATCCTCGTCGAAACCTTCCTCAAAGGCGGACCCATCATGTGGCCGATCCTGGTCTGCTTGATCGTCGCCCTCGCGACCGTGGCCGAGCGCCTGCTCTTCTGGCGTAATATCCGTCGCCTTCGCGCCGACAAGGCCTTCAGCGAAGCCCTCTGGGAAGTCCGGCTCGGCCAATACGGCCCCGCCTGGCAGCGCACGCAGAGCGCGCCTTCGCCCTTCCTCATCGCGCTGCGCTCCGGCCTCGCCAACGGCCGCACCGAACCCGTGACCGCCATGCAGCTGCGCGCCGAAGAGACGCTGGAGGAAGCCGGCGCCCGTCAATGGTTGCTGAGCACCATCATCACGCTGGCCCCCTTGCTCGGCCTGCTCGGCACCGTCGTCGGCATCATGGGTAGCTTCCAGTTCATCGGCTCCGAGCAGCTCGCAGTCGCCAAGGTCAGCGGCGGCGTCGGCGAAGCCCTCATCGCGACCGCCGCCGGACTGGGCATCGCGATCTTCTGCCTCATCCCGCACAACTTCTTCCACCGCCGCGCGCAGTCCCTGCGCCACGACCTCGAGCAGGCCATCAACCAGGCTGAGATCGCTTTGAAGAGCGCCGCGGCCGCCGGCCAGCCGGTGAGTGATTTCCAACCTGCGCCCGATGAAGCCGGGCGCCGTCGCTGAGATGGCCCTCCGCCTCCGCCGGCCGAAGGATGAAGAGACGGGTGCGCGCATCGAGATCGTGCCGCTCATCGACATCATGTTCTTCCTGCTCGCCACGTTCATCCTGGCCACGCTCGGCCTGACGCAGAGCCAGGCGCTCGCGCCCGTGCGCCTGCCCACCTCCGGCGCAGCCACGGCCTCGGCCGAACGCAACCTTGTCGTCGCCGTCGATGCCGCCGGGACGCTCTCGCTCGACGGACGCGCGCTCGGCCGCAACGAACTCGTGGCCGAACTCCGGCGCCGCGCCGCCGCCGCGCCGGGACGTCCCGCGCTCGTGCAGGGCGACGCCCGCACGCCCTTCGCCGCGATGACCCGCGCCCTTGAGGCCGTCGGCGAAGCCGGTATCACCGAGGTGCGCTTCGCCGCCGAGCCCGTCGAAAGCCGATGAGCCTGCGTACCGTCCAATACGCCCTGATCGCCCTGCTCGTCGCCGTGTCCGGCTGGCAATGGCAGCGCGACCTCGGCCTACGCGCGGATTACGCCGCCGAAGGCGCGACGCGTGCCAAGCTGACCGCCGACCTCGCGCAGGCACGCACCGAGGGTGCAGGCCTCAAGCAGGATCTCGCCGAACTACGCACCCAGCTCGACCGCACACGCGCGCAGCGTACCGACGCCGAAGCGGAGAATAGGAAACAGACCGCCGAATTCGTCGCCCGCACCAAGGACTGGCAGGCGGCCCTACGCGGATGGGAAGACGCCGTGAAGGCCCGCGACGCGCGGCTCGCCGCCCTGCAGGCACGCGAGAAACTCATCCTCACGAAACTTACCGAAGCCGTGAAGCACGCCGAAGAAGCGACCGCCCGGGCCGAGGAGATGAGGAAGAGGATGGAGGAGAAGAAGTGAGGGTAGGTGGAAGCGGTAGGCGGTTCGCGGTTGGCGGTTGGGAAAAGACAGTGGGAGGGCTGAGTTGAGGGCTGCGTGGAGGACTGAGTTGAGGACTGAATCGATGACGGATGACAGAGGGCAGAGGAACGTCTCTGGTGACGGGTGACGGCCATCAGGGCATCAGCCATTCAGGGCTCGGCATTCCAGCCATCGGCAGCCGGGAGCCGGAGGCCGGCAGCTGAAACCCGAACGGCCGAAACCTGGAGGGCTGACTCCCGTGGCTGTCACCCGTCACCCGAAACTGCTTCTGCCCCCAGCCAATCCTCCGGTCTCCGGTTTCCCTTTGAGTGATGGCTTTTGCCTTGGGTAGGGTCGGGACCGCGTCACGACATAGCTGTATCGTGGTAGGGACAGCACCACGTGCTGTCCTCGACCTCCACAAGGCGGCCCACCCACGGACGTGATGGCAATCACGTCCCTACCTTAGAGGCCGCGGTTGAGCGAGGCCGCTCAACCCTACCCGAGACAGAGAGACTAAACTCACTAGGTCGGCACGCGGTCCCGACCCTACTCGTGCGATTCCAACCGCCAACCGCTAACCGCGAACCGCTGATACCTTGTGCTTCAACCCACCTTCTCCTGGATCGCGGCCAGCATCTGATCGGGCGAGAGGCCGTTCGCGGCGCGGAGGGTCTTCACATCGGTCGCATGACCGACGAAGCGGTCGGGCCAGCCGAGGCGGAGCACCGGGGTGCGCAGGCCGTGTTCGGCGAGCGTCTCGAGCGCGCCCGTACCGAAGCCACCGGTGACGGCGCCGTCCTCGAGCGTGACGATGAGTTTCGCGGCCTTGGCCTGGTTGACGAGCAAGGTGGCGTCGATCGGCTTGGCGAAGCGCGCGTTGACGACGCCGACCGTGAGGCCGGTCGCGGCGGCAAGCTTTTCGGCGAGCGCCTCGGCTTCGGGCACCATCGAGCCGAGGGCCCAGAGCTGGACGTCGGCGCCGGGGCGGATGACCTCGGCCTGGCCGAGCGGGATGAGCACGGGTTGCGCCTTGATCGCCTTACCGGCGGCGGCGCCGCGCGGGTAGCGGATGAACATCGGCGCGCCGGACTTCAGCGCCGTATGGAGCATGTCGGCGAACTCGTCCTCGTCCTTCGGCTGCATCAGCGTGACGTTCGGGACGCAGCGCAGGTAGGCGATATCGAAGAGGCCGTGGTGCGTCGGGCCATCGCTGGGCGAGACGCCCGCGCGGTCCATGCAGAAGGTGACCGGCAGGCGCTGGAGGCAGACGTCATGGATGACCATGTCGTAGGCGCGCTGCATGAACGTGGAGTAGATCGCGCAGACCGGACGGAGGTCGCGGGCGGCGATGCCGGCGGCGAAGAGCGCGGCGTGCTCCTCGGCGATACCGACGTCGTGATACTGCGCAGGCAATTCCTTCTTCAGCTGGTTGAGGCCCGTGCCGGAAGGCATCGCGGCGGTGATGCCGACCACGCGGGAGTCGGCCTTGGCCTCACGGAGGAGCAGCGCGCCGAAGACGTCCTGCCAAGCCTTGGGGGCGCCGGCGGCGCCGGAAGCGAGCGAATCACCCGTCTCCGGATCGAAGGCTCCCGTGCCGTGGAATTTCTCCGGGTTCTTGAGCGCGGCGCCGAGGCCACGGCCTTTCTCCGTGCGGACGTGGAGGAGGATCGGACCTTGGGAGTCCTTGCAGAAATTGAGGTAGCGCTCGAGGGCGCCGAGGTCATGGCCGTCGATCGGGCCGACGTAGCGCACGCCATACTGCTCGAAGAGCGAGGAGCTGTGCGTGAACCAGTTCTTCACGTGGCGCTTGAAGCTGCGGCCGAAGTCGAGAACCTTGGTGCCGGCTCGCGTCTTACCGAGGAAGCGCTTCAGGCCCTGCTGGGAATTATTGTAAGGGCGCGTGACGATCAGGCGGCTCAGGATGTCGGCGACCGCGCCGACATTGCGGTCGATGGACCACTCGTTGTCATTGAGCACGATGACCAGGCGCTTCGTCGACTTCGCGGCGTTATTCAGCGCCTCCATCGTGACGCCGCAGGTGAGGGCCGCGTCGCCGATGAGGGCGACCACGTGCGAATCCTCGCCGAGGCGGTCGCGCGCGTTGGCGAGGCCGACGGCGGCGGAGAGCGCCGTGCCGGCATGGCCCGCGCCGAAGACGTCGTGCAGGCTCTCCTCGCGGTTGAGGAAGCCGCTGAGACCACCGGTCGTGCGGATGCCGTCGAAGTCGGCGCCATTACGGCCGGTGAGGAGCTTGTGCACGTAGCCCTGGTGGGCTACGTCGAAGACGAACTTATCTTGAGGCGTCCCGAAGACGCGGTGCAGGGCGATCGAGAGTTCAACCACGCCGAGATTGGGGCCGATGTGGCCGCCGTTCTTCGCCGTGACGGAAACGAGGCGCTCGCGAATCTCCTGCGCGAGGAGTAGGAGCTGCTCGGGCGAGAGGGCCTTGACGTCGGCCGGGCCGCGGATGGACGCGAGGAGGGACATCAGCCCTGCGAGTCTTCGCCGCGCTTGCCCAGCTGCTCGATGCGCAGTTCGGCGGCCTCGAGCGACTTCTGGCAGGACTTCAGGAGGCGCATGCCTTCCTCATACTTCGCGACGAGCGCGTCGAGCGAGACGTCGCCGGACTCGAGGGACTCGACGAGCTGTTCGAGCTGCTTGAGTTCGGCCTCGAAGCCTTCCTTGCCGGAAGCCGAGGCGGGTTTCTTGTCCGCGCACATGGGCCTACTGTCAGCGGTGGCCCCTCCCCTCTCAAGCGGATTGTGCGGATTCCGGGCGAGAAACCGCGTCTGACCCGCTCAGAGATACTGCGTGAGCCCCTTGACCGTCTTCGCGTCCAGGCGGCGGACGAGCGCGACGGACAGGTCGACGCAGGCCTGTAGGTCGGCGACGTCGATGACCGCATTGTGCGTGTGGATATAGCGGGCCGGCACGCCCAGCACGATGACCGGCACGCCCAGCTCATGGGCCTGGAAGGAGCGCGCGTCGGTTCCGCCCGTGCGCCGGACGGCGAGCTGGCAAGGGATGCCCTGCTCGGCCGCGACCTGAAGCGTCAGGTCGACGAGCCGGGGATTCATGATCGCCGTCGGATCGTAGGCACGCACCTGCACGCCGCCGCCGAGGGCGCCTTGCGTCTCCCCATGCGGGGCGAGGCCGGGCAGGTCGTCGGCCGGCGGGCCTTCGAGCACGATGACCACGTCAGGCTTCGCGAGGCGGGCGGCGACGACCGCGCCGCGGCAGCCGACTTCTTCCTGGACCGTCGCGACCGCGAGCAGATCGGCGGCCGGCGGAGCGGCGTCGAGCGCATGCGTGGCAAGGGTGAGTGCGGCCATGCCGACGCGGTTATCAAAAGCCTTGGCGGCGTAGAGACCCGGCTCGGCGAGCGACGTGAACGGACCTTCGGGCACGACGGGATCGCCGGGGCGGATGCCTAGGCGCGCGACGGCCTCGGCCGAGCGGGCGCCGATGTCGACGAGCACCTTGTCGGCCGAAGCGGCCTGGGCGCCGCCCTGATGCGGAGGGAGCGCGGCGACGATACCGATGAATTCTTTCTGCGCGGCGCGTGACCAGACGCGCAGACGCTGCGCGGCGAGCACGCCGTCGGGCCAGCCGCCGACCGGCACGAGACGGAGGAAACCGTCAGGGGTGACCGCCTGCACGAGGAAGCCGATCTCATCCATGTGCGCCGTGAGCACCACGCGCGGGCCGCCCTTCGGCGAAGCCGGGGAGGCGAGCACGCCGCCGAGGCCGTCGGCGCTGAACGCGCGGCCGCGGAGTTCGCGGACGAAGATCGCGCGGACCGCGTCCTCGTGTCCGGACGTGCCGTGGGCCTGCGTATAGTCTTCGAGCAGGCGGAGGACTTCGGGGAGACGGGTCGACATGGAAGGAAGCGATCTAAGATTAAGGATGGAAGATGGAGGGCTCGAGGACCAGAGGGCCGGAGGACTCGAGGGCAATACAGGGTTAGCGGGTGATAGAATGCAAGAGACGTGCGTGAACGCAAGGGCGTGGGAACATGAGGCGATCAAGGAGGCAGATAGCTGAGGTAGGGCGGCGATTGCCATCGCCGCCGTTCGCCACGCAAGGTCCGATAACTGGGCGTGATTTTTGAACTTAAAACGTCTCTGCGCCCACGGCGGTCATGGCAATGACCGCCCTACCCAAAGCATCCTCCTCCGGCCCTCGTGTCTTCGATCAACGCGGCTGGCGGGTCTGCAGGCGCGGCTTCAGGCCGGCCTTGGCGACGGCGTCGAGCGCTCCGACCGCGGCACCCGTGAGCGAACGTTCGTCGGCGACGATGATGACTTCCGTGCCGGGCGATTTCAGCGCGCGGTCGACGAGGGCTTTCGCGAGCGCGTCGGCGGCGATGGGCTTGCCCTCGAGGTAGAGTTTGCCGTCGCGGTCGACGCCGACGACGAGCGAAGAAGCATCGGCGCCGGCCGTGCCGGCGGAGGCCGTGGGCGGCACGATGGCGAGCGCGCGCGTCTGTTCGAAGCGGCCGCTGAGGAGCAGGAAGAACACCAGCACCACCATCACGTCGATGAGCGGCACCACGTTGATGTCGGCGCGGCGGCGGCGGGCGACGACGAGGCTCATCGGCGGCTTGATTCCAGGGCCTCGACGAGGACGTTGAGCCGCGAAGAAAGGATCTCGAGACGGCGGGCGAGCCAGTTCGAAGCGAGCAGCGCGGGGATCGCGATGCAGAGGCCGATCATCGTCGTGCTGAGCGCGAGGCCGACGCCGCGCGTGAGCGTCTGCGTGTCCGGCAGGCCTTGTTCCGGGAAGAGCGAGGCGAGGCCGGCGACCGTGCCGAGCAGGCCGAGCAGCGGCGCGCCGGCCACGATACTGTCGAGCAGGTGGAGGCCGCGCTGCAGGCGGATCAGTTCATGGCGGGCCCAGGCCTTGAGCACTTCGCCGGAGGCGCCGTCTTTCCAGCGCTGCACGAGCCGGCCCGCGACGGACTCGCCGTCGGCCGCGCCGACTTGGTCGAGCTGGCCGGCGAGGACCGCCTTCACGACGGGCTCGGGTGCGACGCGGGAGACCCGCAAGGCGAGCGCGCGTTCGATGATCAGATAGACCGCCAAAAGGGAGCAGAGGCCGAGCGGCCAGATGAAAGCGCCGGCACCTTGAATGAGGGTTTGCACGTCTCTAACCTCGGGAAACCCCCAGAGGTCGCAAGCCCCCTCTTTAAATCGCCATTTAATGCCGTTTTAATGACTTTAAATGCATTTAAATGATTTATTTAAGTCATTTGGAACAAATGTTAAAAACCTATCCTTTGACTTAGACCTAGGGGGGATTACTGTGATTTTACCCCAATTTCCCCATGAAGCCCAATCGTTCTGGTTTCTCCCTCGTGCTCTCGCTGACCATCATGGCGGCGATGGTGATGATGGTGATCGTCCTCGCCTCTTTCCTGCAGGTCGAAAGCCGTCTGGCGCAGAGCAACGCCGGCTTCCTGCGCGCGCGTTTCAACGCCCTCGCCTCGGCGCGCATCGCGGTCGCCCAGTTGCAGGTCATGGCCGGCCCCGACCAGCGCGCGACCATGCGCGCGGACATGTTCTCGCCCGACATCGCCTCGCCGCCGCCCACCGCCGTGCCGACCGGCACGCTCGCTAATCCGAACAAGCCTGCCAGCGTCCATCACCAGCGTCGTTACTGGACGGGCATCTGGGCCACGGGAGGCGTCGACACTTCCAAGCCGCGCGACTGGAACGTGGCCGACCCGCACGACTCTCGCCTCTTCCTCGGCTGGCTGACCTCGCCACTCGCCGTCGACGGAACCAACCCCGAGCTCGCCGCCGCGAATTCCCTCAACTACTATCTCGCCAACCGTAATCACTTCGACGCCTCGACCGGCAAAGTCGCCGGTGGCGTCGGCAGCGAAGGCCAGCTCCTCATCAACTCCCTCGGCGCCGTCGCACAGAATCCGATCACCACGCCGAATTTCGTGCGCCTCGTCGGCGGCTCGCCGGTCGGCACCACCGGCCAGGTGGCCGGCAGCGTGCAGTGGCCCGCCACGGCGACCACGCCCTTCCAGCAGGAGTATTACGGTGCCGTGGATCTTCCCTCGATGCCCATGCCCGGCCCCACCATGGCCAGCGGCTCCCTCGGGGCGCGAGGTCGTTATGCTTACTGGATCGGCGACGAAGGTATCAAAGCCAAGGTGAACCTCCCGGACGCCAACGCGCCCTTCCCCGCCGCGACCGTCACCGACTGGGACAAAGGCTTCGCCGGCTCCGCCGCGCAGCGCAGCGCCATCGAGTCGGTCACGCCCTCCCTCAACGCGACCGCCGCCGCCCTGCTGCCGGGAACTTTCAGCGCGAGCTACCAGGCCTGGCGCACCAATGACATCCTGACCGCCGGCAGCTGGAATCTCCTGCAGCTTCCGCAAGCGCGCACGCGCGGCGACCTCAGCCTCTGGGCGAGCCGTCAGGCGGGCAACGGCGCCGGCGACACCATGGCCACGGCCACCCGCCTGCTCTGGCACGAGATCACCCCGCTGTCTTTCTCCGTCCTGTCCGACACACTGAACGGCGGCATGAAGACCGACCTATCGACCGCCTTCGAACTGCCTTACTCGGTCTTCCGCACCTTGGAGATGTATCCCGGCCAGAAGGAAGCCGCCACCACCCCGACGATCGCCGACCGCCGTCAGTCCCTCTTCCACGGCTCGCCGAACGCGACTTTCAGTTCGGGCATGGCGTCGGACCTGGACTACAACCGCCCCAACCTCGTCGACAAGCTCGGGTCAGCCTCTGAGCTGCTGCGGGCTTCACCTCGTTCCGCCGAGTGGGCGCCGCGCTACCTCCGGACAATCTCATCGATCGGAACGACCGTTGATCTCATCAAGAACCGCAACGGCGGCGAGACCCCGGAACGCCTCGGCTTCGCCTATGAAGTCCCGCTCGCCTCCGCGTTCTTCAACGCCGACCGCCTCGCGGCCAACCTCGTCAGCCTGACCGCCGCCTCCGGCGAACGTTCACTCCTCAAGAACGACGCCCTACCCTGGTCGGACATCCGGCTTTTCAGCGGCGGCGGCGACCCAGCTACGCACCCGGACAATTGGACCGCCCGCATCGTCCGCGGCCCGACCTGGGACCTGTACCGCAACTTCTACCGCATGTATAAGCGCGAGATCGAAGCGACCGCCGGAAATTCCGGCGCTTTGCGCGGCCAAGACGCGCCGGGCGACGCCAATACCTTCATCGTCCGCGGCATCGAGCCGCTCACCTACGCCAGCGGTAACCGTGGTCTCCCGACGCGCCGAGCCGGTCCGGCCCAAGGCGACACCAATGTGGCTCCAGTCAATCCGGTGCTGGACAATTTCTTCGGCAGCGGGGGCAATGCCACCAATTACTTCCACCGCAACAACCTCGCTGACGGCGGGGTTGGTCCGCTCTTCCAGGCGGAACGGCGCTTCCGCATCCCCTTTGACTCGGCGCTCGTCGGAGGTGGCAGCACCCCGGAAGGCCTCGCCATCCAGGGCCGACACCGCGTGGCGGCCGGCCCCAGCGCCCCGACCAATCTTACCGATGCGGATTATGACAGTGGAGGCATCCCGCAACAGGTGACGACGACGCGCACCTGGCCGACGAGCCCAGTGCTCGCGCCGACGATCCTGCGCTTCTCAACGATCTACTCCGGCGTCCGCCAGAGCGACAAACTCGGGATGACC
Organism: Opitutales bacterium; assembly: GCA_044361555.1. GTDB lineage: Bacteria > Verrucomicrobiota > Verrucomicrobiia > Opitutales > UBA953 > UBA953. The sequence goes on along the minus strand of JBIKIO010000014.1, from coordinate 3,500 downwards.
GTCGACCCGATCGTCGTCATCCACAACCCCTACGACGTCCCCCTCGAGTTCGAAGGCCTGGCCATGGTGACGAGCGGCATGAGCTCTCCGTTCCGCTTCATCTTCCGCGCGACCGGCCTTACCATCGATTCCACCGAGTGGCAGTATGCGCAGCGCCCCGGCGACACCCCGCCCCTGCCTCCGCCCGCGAACCGCAGCACCAACCAGACCATCGACATCGGCGACGTCGTCATCGGTGGCGGCGAAAACGACAACCGTTCGATGTCCTTCCGCATCGTCGCCGGCGCGGGTGGCACGACCGGCGGCGGGCAGGTCATCCGGCTCGAGCCAGGGCAGATCCGGGTCATCGGCACCTCGCCCCTGCCCGGCGACCTCATCAACAACACGAACACTAACGTCTCCATCCCCGGCGACATCGGCTTCGACCTGTCGAGCCGGGCCTTCTACAAGATGACGCCGTTCCATAACGTCCGCTCCCGCATGGGTTCCGGTGCGCGTAATCAGAACGCCGAACGTGTGCTGTGGACGATGGATTTCGACCTCTGCAAGTCCTTCGCCGCCTACGATCCGGACGGCAACGGACCCCTGCCCCCGATCACGTGGACGAACGGCGGCCTTAATGACATTGAATACGCCCGACGCCTCAACGACCTCTGGAACCACGTAAAGTCCCAACGCCGCGTACATGATGCACTGACACTATGGGACGGCACGCTCGGCTCGCTCGAAACCCAGCTCGCCGGACGGTCCATCCAGATTCTCGTACGCAACCAGGGATGGATCAATTACAACGGCTACGTCGTCGGAACCGAAGGCGAGATGATCACCACCGGCAAAGGGGACGACGGACTCTGGGGCACCTTGGATGACACTGAGACCTACAGCCGCCACCCCACGCTCTACGTGGCGCCGGCAAGACGCAACGGGCGCGTGGCCGTACAGGGGAACCAGTCCTGGAATTTCTATCTCATCGGCAAGAAGAGCATCGACGGCAGCAATACGCTGAACACCCACCGTCGCTGGTTCGGTTCGCCGGACGAAGACTCCAGCACCTATATCGTCGACGTTTTCAACAACGATCGCCTGATCAAGAGATTCGCCGAAGGCTCCCAGACCATCAACGGTTTCAACACCGTCGACGAAAGCCTGTTGCTCAACTTCCAGGCGATGACCTCCGGATGGCCGATGTATAGCAACGGCAACAACGACGAAGGCTACTTCACTCAACCCGACCGGGAATGGACCCGCCCGCTCGGCGCCAATCCGCCGACCCCGAGTTACTATATCAAGGGAAGTTCGGTGGGGCTGGGAGTTCCGACCGATCCCGAGTTCAATATCGGCAACGGCAAAGGACTGGAGGTCACCAACGCCAAGGCGGACACCTTGCATAACTCGCAGGAAGTCATCCTGACGACGAACGAGCCGAAGCTCCCGGTCTTCATGATCGACTTCGTCCGACGCGGCGCGGACATGACCCGCGACACGGTCAAGTGGTATCCGTCCAACTACCTCTCGGCCGGCTTCGGCATGAGGACGACAAATCCTGGAGCGGGCTATGATCGTATGCAGACCCCGCCGGAGATGCGCAATGCGCCGCTGACGCCCTACTTCCTCAGCGACCGAGCCCAGCAGGCGCAGCTCTTCGGTTATGATGGCAAGGCCCACACCCCGATCGGCTGGGTGGAGACCCAGCGCGTGTTGCGCGGCTCGCTCATCGACACCGAGTTCCCCACCACCGCCGACAAACGCGGGGCCTTCTGGGGTCCGAGCGTGAATAACGACGGCATCGGCAAAAGCACTGTCATCCTCTACCCGATTCCGCGCCGGCCGCTCCTCTCGCTCTCACAGCTCGGCACGGCCGCTTACGCCGAAGTCAGCACCGACGCCGACCTCACGGTAGGTTCGTCCTTTGCCCACCCAGGTATCGGCGACCTCGCACGCATCGTCGAATGGCCCGGCCCGCGCGACCTGTTCCCGAGCGAGGCCGCCCTCGCCTCCGATGTGCGCGGCCCGGTACCCGAACTCGGTTACGTGGCCAAGCACATGGGCTCACGCCCGGTGCGTAATCGAGCCGACGTCCGGACCGATCACGCCTTCGCGTCCAACTACGCCTTGTGGGACACCTATTACTTCAGCGGGCTGAACCTGCAGGCCAACTCCTACTCGCACGTCGACGGCACGTCGCGCGACTGGCCGACCTCCGGAGCCGACCTGCCGCTGGACAACACCGTCCGCACCCAGCAGGCCACCGCACTCACCGCGGCCGGCGTCACGAACGCGACGACGTTCGCGAGCCTGAAGACTGCACTCAACGAAGGCCGCAAGCCGCTCGCGAACAAGCGCCTGACCTACCTCGCGGACGGCAAGCCCTCGTTCACGCTCAACGCGCAGTATCAGACGGCACTGCGTCTGCCGGAGACCGAGTTCCCGCATCCGAAGTATCTCGCGCGCACCTCGCTTTACGACGGCGGCTTCAACGTGAACTCGACCTCGCGGGCCGCCTGGCGCGCCGTGCTCGGCGGGCTGAGGGGCCAGACCTTGCCCGACGCCGCCAGCCCGGCCGGTCCGACGGTGACCGCCCTGACCAAGTTCGCCCGCGCCTTCGGGCCGGCCGACAACTCGGGCAGCGACCCGTGGACGCAATACCGCGAGCTTTCCGAGGCTCAGATCGACGAACTCGCCGGACGCGTCGTCGAAGAAGTCCGCATCCGCGGTCCCTTCATGTCGCTGGGCGACTTCATCAACCGTCGCCTCGTCAATAACGACACCTTCGGCCTCAAGGGAGCCCTGCAGTCGGCGATCGACAAGAGTTCGATCAACAACACGGCGATCACCGCGGCAGGCGGCACTTTTAGTGCCCCGGTTGCGACCACCCCGAATGATCCGAACTCTAACATGCTGAGCAGCAACCAGGCCGTTGGCTCGACCAGCTGGTGGAGAGAAGCGAGCGCCTACCCCAAGATCCCCGCCAACAAGCGGTTCCCCTCGATCCGGGCGATGAGCCGCACCAACACCGACGCCAGCGTCACCGCCGGCCTCGGCGCCCCCGGCATCGTCACGCAGATGGACGTCCTCAACTCCGTCGGACCGAACCTGACGGCCCGCTCCGACACGTTCGTGGTGCGAGCCTACGGCGAAGCCCAAGACGACGCCGGCAACGTCATCGGCAAGGCCTGGGTGGAGGTCGTCGTGCAGCGTACGACCGAATACATGGCGATGGCCGTGGGCCAGCGTTACCCCGAATACGTCGAGCCGAACCGCCGTCGACTCGCCTACCGCGTCAACACGAGCGGCGGCCAGGAATACGACCGTCAGGTACTCGTGGAGACCTACGAAATCGCCCCGCCGCCCAATCCGCCCGGAGCCACCGCCGTCGACCGCACCGCCCTCGCCCAAGAGCAGCGCCTGAACCGCATCATGGGTCGCCGCTTCCGGCCGACCGGCCTGCGCTGGCTGTCCGCCAACGAAATCTGATATGTCCTTCCCGAGAATCCTCACCG
>JBIKIO010000013.1:0-21357 GCA_044361555.1 Opitutales bacterium | reverse complement strand
CCGCCACAGGGGCAGGGGCCGCCGCCACGGGGGCGGGAGCGGCCGCCAGCGGGGCGGCCTGGGCCGCGATCGGGGCGCGACCGGGGAGGTCACGCTTGATGCGCAGCTTGAAGTCCTGGTCCTGGATTTCGAACTCGGAAAGGTCCGACTTCTTCATTAAATCCACGACTTGTTTAATCTTAATTAGGTCCAAGGTAATGTCCTCCGTGAGGGGGTGTCCTTCTCTGATACAGGGTATCAGGGGGGCAAATCAACCCATCATTCCAAAATGCCGGCAGGAATTTTACCTAAGTCCTTATCATTGTTAGGTTTAACTATATCTTTAAGGGTCGGAATTGCCTGGGTTTCTGGCTTCGCCAAGGGGCCTTGGAGACGGATTTTGGTGAGGCTGACCAGGGCGCGGTTCAAATTGACTATGTCGAGAGGGTTAAATCCTTGTTTCCGTGGCAAGGAGAAGTCCCCAGCGAAGTTCAGGGTCATACCCTTGAGGTCGATTTCTCCCGCCAGTTCCAGCCTGGCATGCGGGCCGGTGATGGTCATGTCCGGGAAATAGGCCCGCCCCCCGAGGCAGCCGAAGGTCCCCGTCGCCCGGTCCAGTTCATAGGTCGTCGCCCCGACCCCGATGGCCTCAAGTACCCCTGAGATGCCCCCCAGCAGGCGCACCTTCCGGAGCTCGGGGTCGTTCAGGGTGTAGGTGCCGAGCCCGCGCAGGTCGCGGGGCGATTCAAGGTCGATACGTCCTTTGAGATCGAGGTCCAGCCGGCCGCGGCCCTTGGCTTTAGCCGCCGGGTTCTCCGGGCGGTCGCCGAGGTCATTGACGATCTGGCCGACCTGAGCCGGGTCGCAGTTCTTCAGTGAGAGCACGAAATCAGTCTGGCGCAGCGGATCTCCGACGAGGTGGAGTTCGGCCTCCCCGCCCGCGAGGCCCAGCTGGGCATCGACCTGCAATCCGCCTGGCTTGGTCCGGGTGCCGACCTTCAGTCCGCGGCCGGCGATTCCCCAGGCGGTGAAGGCGCCTGCGCTTTCGATCGTCGTCCGGATATCGAGCCCCTTCTCCAATGGGACGAGCTCGAGCGCGAAACGTCGTCCGCGGGGCAACACGAGGCCGCTGAGCGCTTCGCCGAAAGCCTTGCCGGCGCAACGCGCGGCGATCCAGGGCTGCAGGTCGCCCTCCGCTTTCACCACCGGCCCGGCGAGCACGCCCGGCTTCGACCAGTCCCAGGTCGCGGTGCCCTCGACTTCGCCGTCGTCAGCGGAGGTTCCTCCTTGGAGTCGATGCAGTCCGATGAGCGTCCGACGTTCGTCCGCGTCGACGCTGACCTCCACGCGGCGGAACGGCGCGCCCAGGAAATCAAAGCGCTGCATGAGCACGCGCCCGCGGGTGCGGCTCGTCAGGGCGCCCCAATGGCCTTGCACATCGATGAAAGCGTAGGGGTTATCCCGGACGAGGAAGGAGCGCCAGAGGTCGATCCACCAATTTCCGAGCACCCGGTCGAGGCTCTCCGGCGCGAGGTCTCCATGGAGACTGAGCCGGAACGGGCCACCTTCCGTCACCGCGCAGTCGGCTTCGCCGACGACGGAGGCGAGGCGGAGATCGCGCAGTTGCAAAGGCTGCTCGCCCCGGTCGGGGACGAAATCGAAACGAGTGCGGAGCGGCAGGTCACGTTCAGGACTGATCGCTTCGGCGGAGAGGCCGAGTCCGCGGAACCCCGAGAGCCCGGCTTCGCCCAGCACGCGCAGGAGGCGACCGTCCGCCGCGAGGGCGACTTCGACTTCGCGCAGGAGCAGGTCGCCCCGCAGATCGATGCCGGCCGCCAGCATGACCGGCGCGACCGCCGGATGCGCCGCGATTTCGGCGCCGGAAATCGTGGCATGGTCGATGCGGAGCCGGCGAGCGCCTTCGCTCTCCGTCTTGATCGCGCCGGCCACGAAAGAGGCGGCGCTGTGCGCGCGGAAACCAAGCTCCCATGGGCTGGTCGCCGCCAGGCGGGAGCCGCTTAGCTTGATGCGGGGGAAAAGCAGTTCGCCGAAGCGGACGTCCGTCAATTCGGCGTCGGCGGAGATGCGGCCGGCGAGACCGGCGCCTTGGGCGCGCAGGCCGATCCGGCGCGCCGTCAGCGTCACGCCCTCACGCCAGGAGGTTGTCTCGGCCTCTCCGGTGAGTCGCCAGTCTTGGAGTTCGCCGTCCGCGGCGAGCCGCGCTTCGGCTCGTAAGCGCAAGCCGCGGAGGCTGACCTTGCCCAGCTGTTCGCCGTATTCTTCGCCGAGCAGGGCTTGGACCGAAAGCTCGGCGGTGCCGTCGCTTCGTCCGGAGCAACGCACCGTCACCGCCGCGCCGCCGGAGCCTTCCGCCGCGCTGAGGGCGGTCTCGATGGTCCCGAGGACGCCGGCGAGCCGGCGGGACAAGGTCGGAGATGCGGCGGGCGGCGGCCCGGCGCGCAGCAGGCCGACGGGCAGTTCGCCGCTCACGTGGCAGGTGATCTTACCAGCCCGGATCTGCGCCGTGCGCAGGCTGATCCAGCGGCCTTCTTTGGCGACCTCCAGCGTGAGCTCGTCGACGAGGCTCCGCCTCCGGCCGTCATGCGCGACCGAGGCCGGGCACCAGAGGCGCGCGCCGTGCAGCCTCAGCCGCGTCGGCGTGATTTCACCGGCGAGAAGGCGGGCCGGCTGTAGTGCCACCTCCGCGCGCGCGGCGACGAAGACTTCGCCTGTCAGTCCGGCGGCCGAGACGGAGACATCGTCGGCCGCGAGCGTGAGGTCAGGCAGGATCCAAAGGGCGCGTGCCCGGAATTCGATACCTTGGGCGGCGAGCCGCTCCGTGAGCGATTCGGCGACGAAGTTCGGCAGTCGCACCGGCCCGTCGTGATCGGCGAGCCAGGCCAGCCCGAGCTGCACGGGGAGAAGGAGCAACAGGCAGGTGTTCGTCAGCCCGCGCAGGAAGCGACGCAAAGGGGAGCTTCCGGGCTTGGCTTTCATCTCCCAGGTTCGGTCAACAGGGGGACGAGGATCGCGGAGAGCGCTGGTTCCAGGATGAAGTCATCGTCATCCGTCTCATCGCGCAGCAGCAACGAGCGGCCATGGAGGGGCGCGGAGCAAAGGTAGGTGCGGATCGTCTCGCTGGCGGCGCCGGCGCCGGTCGCCGCCTGGTCGGTCACCCGCAGTTCGTAGCGCCAGCCGCCGGCGCCGACGTCGCGTCCGGGGAAGGCGGTCGCGCGCACTTCGGCGAGCGCGAGGGCGAGTCGGCGGGCGCTGCTCGGATCAAGCCGCCCCGTGCCGGCCCAATTGCCGTCCGGGCCGAGGCGTGCCTCGCCGACCACCGTGCCGTCGGCGCGGGAGGTCAGTCGCAGGCCGCTGACGCGCGCGCCTTGCGGGAGCGCGGCCACGGTGCGTCGGCGCCAAGCGGCGGGCTCGACGTTCTGCTGGCCGCCGTCGAGGAACGAAACGTCGCAGACCGCTGCGAGCGGCGAGCCTTTGGCGTGCACGAGCCGGGTGCCCGCGCCTTTGTCCGGATCGTCGGCGAAGCCGAGCACGATGCGGTCGGCGCCGAACTCGAGTTCGACGGTCTGGGTCGCCGTGCCCGCAAGAGGTTCGCGGATGGCGGGCAAGGTCAGTCCGCCCGCGATGGCGGGCGCCCGCCGGGCGGCCCGCAGTTGCGTGAGGCCGGCGAGGAAGCGGCCGACCAGCCGCGCATCCGCCTCGCGGCGTTTGGTGGCGGTGGAGCCGGGCGCGACGGGAATCTCCCAGCGGGCGTCCTCGCCGAGTCCGTCAAGCCGATGCAGCGTGATGGAGCGGCCGCCGGCGGAGACCGTGAAGCCGGTGACCAGGGCCGGGTCGAAATCGGCCGGTCGGGTGTCGGCGAGCGCCGCCCGCGGCGTCATCCACTCGCGGAGTTCGCGCGCCTCGATCAGGAAGACGGCCGCGTTGTCTTCCAATTTGGCGCAGAGCAGCGTGGGCTGGCCGGGCGCCGGCCGACCGACGAGGAGCACCTGGCGGCGGGCGTTACCTTCGAGGGCCAGGCGCAGCACGGGCTTGCTCAGGCCGGTCGCTTCGTCGGCGAGTTCGGCGAACTTGGCGGCGCGCAGATTGGCGAGCGCGGACACGGCGCGCGCGGTGGCGTCGGGGTCGGCCGGCGCGTCGTACGGCGCCTCGAAGCGCCACTCCGGAAGTTGGACGCGACGACCGACGCGGGGCCGGGCTTCGGCGGTCAGCGAGGTGACGACCTCGGTTTCTTTCTCGCGTTGCCGGACCGCGACCGCGCGGGCTTCGAAGTCGGCGATTTCGAAGATGCGGTCGACCCGGTAGCTCTCGGCGTTGGCGGCCAAGGCCGCCGCCATCGCGTCAGGCAGGGGGATGATGCGTCGGCCGTCTTCGGTCAGCAGGAAATGGCGGCGTGTCGAGGGCTGGGCGCCGATCCGGACTTCGACGGGGGCGCCCGTCTCCGCGGCGACCTTGAGGGTCCAGCGCGGCGGCTCGAGGCCGTAGTCCTTCAGGCTCGCGCCATTGGCCGTCACCTCGGCGACGTCGAAACCGCTTTCCGGACTGATGAAGCGCAGTTCGTCGATCAGCCGCTGGACGGACCAGACGTTAGCCGGCCAGTCGAACGGCTCGAGCACGCGCCAGCCAGCCGGACGTTTCTCCAGGAGCATCCGCGCCGGGCCTTCGGCGAGCGCGAGGCGCGACGGGTTCGGCGGGAACAGCTGGCTCTGGTTGACGGAGGCTGTCGTCTGTCCGGACATGGCGCGCCAGACCAGCCCGAAGGCGATCAGGTTGGCCATCAGGAGGACGACGGTGGTGCGGGAGATCCGCATGGGCACGTCAAGTCCTGCGGCGCCACACGGAAACCGCAAGCCCGACCGCAAGCACGCCTAGCGGAATGAGCGCAAAGCGAAGCGCCAAGGCCCAGAAGTCGGCGGCGGTCGCGGTCAGCTGATACTCGCCCCCTGTGCGGGCGGGGAGCGACACGGCCCGTTCGCGGTCGCTGAGCCAGGCGGCGGCTTGCGTCAGGAAGGCGCGGTTGCCGCCGCGGTCGAGCCGGCTGTTGGCCGCGATTTCCGAGGTGCCGACGACGACCAGCCGGCCGCCGACGCCGCCGACGCCCTGCCGGATGCCCGTCGCGCGTTCGGCCGCGACGACGACGCAGATCGGCCCTTTTTGGTCGCGGCTCGGGTCGTTGCGCGGCGGGCGACTGACCTGGTCCGTCTCACCCCAGGCGGCGTCCGATGAGACGACGAGCGGCGAGACGACGAGCGTGCTGTCCGGGGAGCTGCCGATGTCGTAGCCGGCGGGCCGGAAGCGGGCGGCGATGAGCGGGAGGTTCTGTTCGCGGAGGGGTTTGTTCAGCGGGTGTTCCTTGTTGTCGACGTAGAGGATCACGCCGATGTCGCCGTCGGTGGTACGGCGCGCGGGGTCCGGTTCCTGCAATTCGGCCTCGGGGCTGAACACGGCCCATTCGGAGAGGACCGCATCGAGCCCGTGGTCGCGTCCCGGATCGAGCAACGCGAGCACCCGGCCGTTGCGCTCCTGCAGGAATTTACGGAGTCGGTCATTCTCGGCACCGGAGAAGGGCGTCAGCGGACCGGGCACGAGCACCATCGCCGCGTCGCGCGGTACTTCGCCCACCGTGGCCAGGTCGAGCGCGCGGACTTCGAAGTTACGGTTGCGCAGCTGCCGGGAGAGCAGCGACATCCCGCGGACCGGCGAGGCATCTTCCACGCCGAGTTCGCCGTGGCCTTTCGTCACGTAGCAGACGGCTGGTTTTTCCTCGGTGACTTCGATCAGCGCGGAGGTCACCGCTTCTTCGCCGCGGAAGTAGCCGTCCTTGGTCAGGAGATCGCGGTATCCGAGATATTTCGCCCGGCCGCCACAGGTCAGCACCAGCGCGACCGAGGCGTCCGGCGCGCCATGACGATCGGCCAGTTCGGAGAGAAGGGGGGCGTTGCGACCGTCGCCGGCCTGCTCGACGGCCAGCCAGATTCCCCCTTGGCGGCCGGTCTCGACGACGTAGGAGTCGAGCAGTTTGAGCAGGCGGGTGCGCAGGTAGCGGGCCTCTTCGGCCTTCTCGCTCGTCAGCACGACGGCGCGGACCCAGCCGCGGGAGCGCCCGACGCCCACCGGACTCCGGCGACCGGCCGCGCGGACGGTCTCGACCGATTCCGGAGCGAGGGAGTGGCGGCGGTCGGCGGAGATGTCGCGGCGAACGCGGAATTCCGGCAGGGAAGCGAGCGTGTTCACGGCCACCGCGAGCGCGATCGCCAGCAACGCCTGCGTGAGACGGTTCAGACGGCGGATGGGCCGGACGGAGCCGAAATCGTCGCGCGGGGAACTCATGTCATTCCTGGCCCTCCACGGTGAGCACCGCCAGGCCGAGGCAGAGCAGGGTGCCGGTGCCGTACAGCACGAGCGGGCGCGCGTCGAGGACGCCGTCGGTGAAATCCTGGAGGTGGCCGAAGGTCCGCAGGTGCGCCGCGGGTTCGCGCAGCCAACCCAGCCACTCCCAGCTCTCGATGGGTAACGTCTCGAGCGCACCGCCGGCCGCCGTCAGCGCCAGCAGGCTGATGAAGGCGAGCAGCGCGGCCAGCGCCGCGGAGCGTGTCACGCAGCTGCAGAGGATCCCCACCGCGACGTGCAGGAAGCCGCTCACCGCGATGAAGCAGAGGCCGCCCCAGAGCGAAGAGGCTTCGCCGAGCGCCCGGCCGCCGGCCCCGTCCAGCCGCTGGGCCGCGAGGAACGGGAAGGCGGCGAAGGCCAGCCAGAAGAGCGCCCAGACGATCCAGACGGCGAGGAACTTCGCCCAGACCACGGCGGCGGGGCTCGCCGGCGTCGTGAGCAGCGCCGCGAGCGTGCCCGATCGGCGCTCCTCCGCGAAGGTGCGCATCGTCAGGAGCGGCAGGACGCAGAGCAGGGGCAGCCAGAAGAACCAGAGCGTCGATTCGACGGGCGAGCGCTCGGTCGGGGCGCGCGTGGCGTCGATGAGCGCGAAGAAATGGATGCCACCCATCAGCGCGAGGAAGAGGCCGGCCGCCGCCCAGGTGTTCCAGGAGAGCGCGGCGCTGCGCAGTTCGTGCGCGAGGAGCGTGCGGAAGTGTCGCATCAGGAACGGCGGCCCTCCCCAGGAGCGCGGCGCGTGGCGGCGAGGAAGATATCCTCCAGCCCGAACCGGTCTTCGGCGATCTCCCGCAGTACGAGCCCGGCGGCGATGAGCGCGCCGGCCAGCGTCTCGCGGGCGGGCGACGCCACCGGCAGCGCGACGCGGAAGGTGTGCCATCCGTCCGCAGACGTCAGGGCGGCCACGTCGGCCGCGGGTTCGGTCGCGCGGCAGGCGGCGAGGAGCGTGGCTTCGTCGGCGCGCGTCACGACGGTGAAGGTCACCTCCGGCAGTAGTTCGCGGCGGAGGTCTTCGGTGCGCCCCTGCGCCACGAGCCGGCCGCGGTTGATGATCACGACCTTGTCGCAGACCTGTTCGACCTCATGCAGGATGTGGCTCGAGATGAGCACGGCCATCTTGCCGCGCAGCGAACGGATGAGTTCGCGGATACCGAGGATCTGGTGCGGGTCCAGGCCGATGGTAGGTTCGTCGAGGATGACGACCCGCGGTTCGGCGAGCAGGGCGTCCGCGATGCCGACGCGCTGACGGAATCCTTTCGAGAGCTGGCCGATCAGCCGGCCCGCCGCCCGCCGCGTGAGGTCGCAGTCCTCCATGACGCGGCGCACGCGTTCGCTGACGCGATCCGGGGCGACATCCTTGAGACGCGCGCGGAGCGTCAGGTATTCTTCCACGCGCAGGTCCTCCGGCAGGGGGTTGTTCTCGGGCATGTAGGCGAGATGCCGCTTCGCGCCCGCGGGATCCAGCGCGACCGAGACGCCCCAGATGGACGCCCGGCCGGAAGTGCCGGACATCGTGCCGGCGAGGATGCGCATGGTCGTGGACTTGCCGGCGCCGTTCGGGCCGAGGAAGCCGACGATCTCGCCCGGCGCGACGGAGAAGGTCAGGTCTTCGACCGCGGTCAGCGATCCGTAGCGCTTGGTCAGCCTTTCCGCCACGACGGCGGCTTCCGGCAGAGGCGCGGCTTCGTTCATGGGTTGGGCTCCGGAGGGAAGGGTGACGGCGTCGTCGGCTCCGTGCCGACGGGTGTCCAGAAGACACGCCGAACGGCCTTTATTGGCAAGGTTATTAGGGGCGGAGCCGCGGCCGATGGCCGGTCGGCGGCGAGCCTTACTTGCCAGCCGGGGCGACGGGCGCGATCAACGAGGGCTCGGAGCGGACCAGCATCTCCTTGTCGGATTTCCAGACGTGGTTCGCGCGCAGTTTCTTGTCCATCGCGTTGAGCCACTTGCTGGCTTCGGCGGTGTCGCCCTTGGCGACGGCGACGTTGGCCAAGGTGAGCATGGCGAAGCCCCGCAGGGTTTCCGCGGCGGTGACGTCGTCGGCGACCTCGGCGAGGGCCTTGGTGGCGCCGGCATCTCCGGCCTCCAGGCGGCAGAGGGCGGCGTAAAGTCGGGCACGGGTGGCGAGGGCGTTGACCGCCGGGGAGGTGCCGGCGAGACCGGCCAGACGGCGGGCTTCGTCGTAGGCCTTGGCGGCATCGGCGTACTTACCGGCGCGCTTGAGGTCGTCGGCGACGTCGGTCAGGGCGACCGCGGCCAGAGGTTCACCCGCATGAAGGGTGGCGAAGGCGCGACGGGCGGCTTCATCCTGACAGGCGGTGAATTCTTCGCCCAGCGCTTCACGCTGGCTTTCGTTCCAGAAGAAAAAGGCGAGGTAACCGAGGATGCCGACCACGACGGCCGTGGTGGCCTTGACGATGACGCCCTGGTTGCGCTCCCAGAAGAGCCAGAGGCGATCCTCGGCGTCAGCGTTGACGAAATCCTCGTCGACGACCACGAGGTTGCGGTCATCGCCGGCCGGGGGCTGCTTGCTGGAACGGTCTTCGGGCATGGGGGGTCAACCCTTGGGAAAGGACCGATTGTGTCAACCCCCGCCTCCCCCCGCCTACGGGCTTGTCCCCGCCCCGTGGAGAGTAAGTATGAGAAACACATGAGCGCCTCCGCCGCTGTCCTTTCGCTCCTCCAGGCCGCCCAGGACAAGGGGCAGCTTTCCCCCGCCAGCCTGACTAATGCCGGCGATTGGCTCCGCTCAGGGGCCCTGCCGGCCGAGGCCCTGGCCTCTCTCCGCGACCTCTGTGACCGTGGGGCCTGGGCCGAACTGGAGGACCGTTTCTATAAAGGTATCGCCTTCGGCACGGGGGGCATGCGCGGTCGGACCGTCGGCCGGGTCTCGGCCGCCAATGAGGTCGACGCCCAAGGCTTGCCGGTCCGCGCGGCCATCGGCTCCGCCTGCCTCAACGACATCAACGTCCTCCGCGCCGTCATCGGCCTCTGGAAGCATGTGTCCGCCGCGCAGCCCGGCGCCCGCCTCGTGGTCGCCCATGACGTCCGCCACTTCTCGCGCCACTTCGCCGAGCTGATCGCGGGCGCCTGGACGGAACTCGGCGGCGAAGCCTATCTCTTCGTCGGTCCCCGCTCGACGCCGCAGCTGAGCTTCACGGTCCGTCACCTCGGCGCGCATGCCGGCGTGGTCATCACGGCCAGTCACAATCCTTCCCACGACAACGGCTTCAAGTGCTGCCTCGGCGACGGCGGCCAGGTGCTTCCGCCGCACGACGTGGCGATCGTCACCGAAGTCGGCAAGCTCGGTCCGGCCGACGTCGCCCCGTTCCTCGCCAAGGATCTCTCTCGCGTCCTCACCGTGCCCGCATCCGCGGAGGACGCCTATCTCGCCCGTCTCGCGGGCGTCGTGCTCGATCCGGAGATCATCTCACGCCATACGCCCAAGGTCGTCTTCACCAACGTGCATGGCACCGGCGACGTCATGGTGGTGCCCGCTCTCCGTCGGATCGGCATCGACCCGCACGTGGTCGAGGAACAGCGCGAGCACGACGGTCGCTTCCCGACCGTCGCCTCGCCCAATCCGGAGAACGCCAGCACCTTCGCGCTCGCCCTGAAGCTCGCCGACGAGATCGGCGCCGACCTCGTCCTCGCGACCGACCCCGATTCGGACCGCGTGGGCGTGGCCTGCCCGCTGCCCGCCGGCGGCCATCGCCTGCTCAACGGTAATGAGGTCGCGGCGTTGCTGACGGAGTTCCGGATCTCTTCCCTGAAGGACGCCGGCATCCTGCCCGAGGCTGGTTCGCCGAACGCCGCGGTCGTCAAGTCGCTCGTCACGACCCCGCTCGTCGCCGCGATCTGCGCCCGGCACGGCGTCCGCTGCGTCGAGACGCTCGTCGGCTTCAAGTGGATCGCCCGCAAGCTCGAGAACTGGACGCGTCGCCTCGTGGAAGGCGCCGGCGCCGACGCGCCCGCGCTCCCGTTGCTGCGCCGCGCCCCGCTCGCCTTGCGGCATTCGACGCTCTTCCTGCTCGGCGCCGAGGAAAGCTACGGCTACCTGGCGGACGACGCCGTCCGCGACAAGGACGCCAACGCCACGGTGGTCATGCTGTGCGAGTTCGCCGCGATCCTCCGTTCCCGTGGCCGCACGCTCCTCGACGCCCTGGACGTCCTGCATCTGCGCCATGGCGCCCATCACGAGGACCTGCTGAATCTTTCCTTCGAAGGCGCCGAGGGCGCCGCCTGCATCCGTCGCATCGTCGCCTCCTGGCGCAAGGCGCCGCCGGCCGTGATCGACGGCTCCAAGGTGCAGCGCGTCACGGATTACGAACGCGACAAGGTCCTCGATGCCGAGGGTGAGCGCGTCCCCCCGGAGGAGTTCATCCTCGCTGAACTAGCCGACGGCCGCCGCATCGCCGTCCGCGCCTCCGGCACCGAACCGAAGGCGAAGTTCTATTCTTTCGCCAAGGCCGAGGTCGCCGACGCCGATGATCTGGCTGCCGCCCGTGGGCGAGCTCGGACGTCCGCCCTCGCCCTCCGCGCCTGGCTCGAAGCCGACGCGAAGCTCCGCGCGAAATGACCTTATGAAGACCACGCTCCTCCTGCCTCTCCTGTTCCTCGTCGGCTGCGCCGGCCCGGTCGGCGACCAATCCTTCGTCCTCGAGAAGACGCCGGCCGCCGCGGCCTTTTCGGGCCAGCCCGCCGCCGACGGGACGCTGAAGGACCGCGTCCGTGAGGCCAACGAGAAGAACGACGATCGCTTGCTCAAGCGCGACTGGCGTGCGGCGAAGCCGGCCGTGGGCCCGCAGCCGTAAGCTTACTTCAGCTTCGTCCCGAAGTGCCTGGCGAAGTAGGCCTCGAGGGATTCCGCGATCGCCTGCGCCGTCGCGGCGCGGTGCGCGGGCGTATCCCGCATCAGGCCGGGCACTTCGAGCTGCGCGGCGTCGAGCTGCGATTTGTCGCGGGAGCCGTGGGCCTCGATATCGTAGGCGCCGTTGAAGTAAGGGTCGTCGAGCAGCAGGACCTCGCGGGGCGAGGGGACCGCAGGGACGCCGCGGGCCGCGAACAGTCCGCCGAGGCTCGTCTCGCCGCGCAGGAGTTCGGAGAACTTCGCCGGCGTCCGCTGGCTCAGCCAACGGATCGAAGACCGGGCGGCGACGGACTTATCGGTGTCCAGGCGTTCGTCGGTGAGCCGGAGGTCGGACGTCTTCAGGAGGTAGCCGATCTCGATGCGCGGCTTCGGGTGGCCGTGCGAATGCAGGTCGAGATATAGCCCATGCTTCGAGCGCGCGAGGACCGCGGCCTCGGCCTCGTCGATGAAGGCATGGTATTCGCGCCAGACTTGTTCGGCCTTCGGCTGTCCGGCGGCGCCTTCGCCGATCTCGCGATTGCAGTCCACTTTCTTGCGCGAGAGTTCGCAGATCACCAGCTGCGGCGCCGCGCCATAGCGCGCGCGGAGCGCATCCCGCAGGGCGTGGCCCAGCGCGGCGGCGTAGGAGTCGCGGACGGTCACGCCGCGCGGGCGGTCAGGGATGTCAGCCGGCTTGGCCGCGCCGTCATGCGGCACCGAGAGGACGATCGGCAGTTCGCCAGGCCAATGCCGGATGAAACCCGAAGCGCTGACGCGCGGTGCCTCTGCGGCCGTTTCCGCCGCCGGCGCGGACAGGGTCAGCACGGCCACGCAGAGCATGACCAGCGGGGCGGTCGATCGGGGCATACCCTAGGAAAGCCCGACCATCTGGTCCGGTCAAGCGAGCGCCTTCAGCGGACGGCGCCGCCGGCGAGCAGGGCGCGGATCGCCGCGTCTTCCGGCACGTCGTCCGCGGTGCTGGCTGCGCCGATGCCGTCCTGTAGGACGAAGCGCAGCTTGCCGCCGCGGACCTTCTTGTCCCGGCGCATCGCGGCGAGCATCGGCTCGAGCTGGAGCGGCGCGCGCAGGGCGGTCGGCAGGGCGTGCGATTGCAGCACGGCCTCGACCTGTTCGGCCTGGGCGGCGGTGCAGTGCTTCAGTTCGGCGGAAAGGCGGGCGGCCATCACGAGGCCGATGGCGACGGCTTCGCCGTGCAGATAGGCGCCGTAACCCGCGGTCGCTTCGATCGCGTGACCGAAGGTGTGTCCGAGGTTGAGGAGCGCGCGGCCGCCTTGGGCGCTGGTCTCACGTTCGTCTCCCGCGACGACGGCGGCCTTGATCTCGACGCAGCGGCGGATCACGCGCGGTAGGAGCGGATGATTCCAAGCGAGGGGCGAGTTCTGCTCCAAGAGGCCGAAGAGATCGGCGTCGGCGATGATACCGTGCTTGATCACCTCGGCCATGCCGGCGGCGAACTCACGCGGAGGCAGTGTGGCCAGCAGGTCGGTGTCGGCGAAGACGGCCGTGGGCTGGTGGAAATTACCGACGAGGTTCTTGCCGGCGGCCAGGTTGATGCCCGTCTTGCCGCCGACTGAACTATCGACCATCGCGAGCAGCGTCGTCGGAAGCTGATAGAAATCGACGCCACGCTGGTAGGAAGCGGCTGCGAAGCCGGCGAGATCACCGACCACGCCGCCGCCGAGCGCGAAGACTGCGCCGTCACGGGCCACGCCGTTGGCGGCGAGGAAATCCCAGACGCGCGCGAGTTCGGCGGCCGTCTTGGCGGTCTCGCCGTCCGCGGCGGTGGCGAGCACCGGCATCAGGCGCGCGAGCTCCGCGGCGAAGCCGGATTGCGCGGCGGCGACCCCCGGGGAGGTGATCGCGACGCACTTCTGTCCGGCGGCCAGGCGACGTTCGGCCGCGGCCAAGGCCTCCTTGCGCATCCCGGCCCCGATGCGGACGGGGTAGGAGCGTGAGCCTAGTTCGACGGTAACGGTCTCGGCCGACATGAGATCACGCTGGGGTGACGGGCCCTCGCTGGCAAGACAACCTCACTCGGCCAGGCCGACGATGGAGCGGGCATAGGCCCGCGCATCGAAGGGCTGGAGGTCGGCCGGCTGTTCGCCGACGCCGATGAAGCGGACCGGCACGCCGAGCTCGCGGACCACCGCGACGAGCGCGCCGCCGCGGGCGGTGCCGTCGAGCTTGGTCACGATCAGGCCGGTGAGGCCGACGGCTTCATGGAAGATGCGCGCCTGTTCGATGGAGTTGGCGCCGAGCGAGCCGTCGAGGACGAGCCACTTCTCCTGCGGCGCGCCCGCGTGGGCCTTGGTCGTGACGCGCACGACCTTGCGGAGTTCCTCGAGGAGGTGCGCCTTGGTGTGCAGGCGGCCGGCGGTGTCGAGGATGACGAGATCCGCGCCGCGCGCTACGCCCGCTTTGACGGCGTCGAACGCGACGGCCGCCGGATCCGCACCGGCGGCGCCGCCGACGACTTCGACGCCGAGGCGGTCCGCCCAGGCGGAAAGCTGTTCGCCGGCCGCGGCACGGAAGGTGTCGCAGGCGCCGAGCAGGCAAGTCTTGCCCTCTTCGCGCCAGCGCCAGGCGAGTTTCGCGGCGGTGGTCGTCTTGCCGGCGCCGTTGACGCCGAGGAGCATGATCACGTGTGGTTTCGAGAGGGCGGGCGCGGCCACGGTCTCGCCCCCGAGCGCACGCACGATGCTCTCAGCCGCGGCCTCGGCGGGCGAGGTCTTGCGGAGCGCGGCTTCGGTCTTCCAGGCGGTGCGCGCCGCCTCGACGACCTCGTCGGCGGTGGCGGGGCCGAAGTCGGCCGCGATCAACCGCTCGCGCAGCTGTTCGGCGGACGCAGCATCCATCGGACGGGCCAGGAGGTTGGCCACGGCCTCGGCCGTGCGGCTCAGGCCGGACTTCAGTCGTTCGAAGAAGCCCGCCATGGTTCAACCCCCCTCGGCTTTGCGCGGGTCGCGGCCCAATTCTTCCTTATAGCTGTCGAGGATGCCGTTCACGAAACGCTTGGATTCCTCAGTCGAGAACTCTTTCGCGATGTCGACGGCTTCATTGATGCTGACGACCGGCGGGATGTCCGTGCGGCGCATCAGTTCAAAGATGGCCACGCGGAGGATGGCGAGGTCGACGCGCGCGATGCGGCCAAAGGCCCAGTTCTTGGCATACTTGCCGATGACTTCGTCGATCAGGGCGAGGTCGCGGATGACCCCCTGCACGAGCTCTTCGGCGAAGGCGTAATATTCGCGGGGCTGCGCGCGTTCGGAGAAGAAGTCGAAGAGGGCCGTGACCATGTCGGCGTGGCGCTGCACTTCCCATGAGACCAGGAACTGCATGGCCACGACCCGGCTATCGTGACGACGATTCCGTTTCACGGGTGGGGCGGCGGGGTCGACGACCGGTGCCGCGGCCACCTCGGGCGCGATGATGGAGATTTCGACGCCGGAGGGCACGTTGTGCCGGCGCAGGGCATCCACGGTCTTCTGGTTGGAACCGATGATCTCGAGCAGTCGGAAGTGCCCGCGGATTTCGTCGCGCAGCGCCGTGCGCGGCTCTTCCATCTGCGACGGGTGCGGGAAGGGGCCCGCGACGCGGGCGCCGGTGGCTCCGACAATCGCAAAGATGTCGGCAGCGGTCTGGTCGGCCATCCGGTAGTCGACGCTTTTGATCCGGATGCGGATCTTGGCGCGCGCGGAGGCGGTCACGGGAGAGTCTTCTTCCATAGGTCAGTTCTGGGCAAAAGGTTCGGACCCACCGCGCTTGCGTTCCTCGTCCTCGACCTGGTCGAGGCGTTCGCCGAGCGTGACGCGGTGGCGGGCCATGGTGAGGGCGGCGTGGGCGAACTCCGTGCCGCGGTCCAGCGAACCCTGGCAGCGGGCGACCGCCTGCTCACGGTTGTTCGTCACCACGATGCCGTTGATCACCGGGACTTCGGAGCGGATGGCCGCATCCTGCAGCGCGTTGGCCGTCGAGTGCGCGATGATCTCGTGGTGCGGGGTGTCGCCAGCGACGACGACGCCGAGGGCGATGACGCAGTCGTAGTCGCCGGTCATGGCTGACATATAGGCGGCGTAAGGAATCTCGCCCGAACCGGGGACGGCGACCTCCGTGATGGCGGCTTCCGGGACGCCGGCGGCGCGCAGGCCTTTGACGGCGTTCTTCTTCAAGGCCTGGACTAGCTCGCCGTTGTAACCCGCGGTCACGAGGGCGAAGCGGAGTTCGGCGCCGTCGATGGCGTCAGGGGTGGGCTTGTCTAGGCTCATGGCAGAAGAACGGATGGTCGATGGAGTCGCTTCCGACCACGCCTGCAAGCGGAAAGAGCCGTCCGCGGCTCAGAAGGGGACCTGTTCGACGATCTCGAGCCCGTAGCCGCCGAGGCCCACCACCTTGCGCGGGTTGTTCGTGATGAGGCGGATGCGGCGCAGGCCGAGGTGCGAAAGGATCTGGGCGCCGATACCGTAGTCGCGGGCGTCCATCTGGCCGAGGCGCACGCCGTCCTGGTCCGCCTGCATACCGCCGAACGGCTGGGCCACGTGGACGATGACTCCGTGGCCGGCCTTGGCGACGGCTTCGAAACTGGAGGCGAGCGAGGCGCCGGCCCCGAAGGCGCTGCCCCGGAAGAGGTCGCCGAGCATGTTCTCGCGCTGGACGCGCACGAGCGTCGGGGTCTCGTCCGGCTGGCCGAGGGTGAAGACGAGATGCTGGCGGCCGTCCGGTAGCGAACGGTAGACGCGGAGCCTGAACTCACCCCAGGCGGACTGGAACGGGCTTTCGGCGACGAGCTCGACGAGGCGTTCGCTCCGGTGGCGGAACTCGATGAGCTGCGCGATCGAGATCATGTGCAGGCCGAACTTCCGCTTGAGCTCGACGAGCTCGGGCAGGCGCGCCATCGAGCCATCCTCGTTGAGGATCTCGCAGATGACACCGCTCGGGTGCAGGCCGGCGAGGGAGGCGAGGTCGACCGCGGCTTCGGTGTGGCCGGCGCGCTGGAGGACGCCACCAGGGCGGGCGAGCAGCGGGAAGATGTGGCCGGGCTGCACGAGTGCTTCGGGCTTGGCCTGCGGGTCGGCGAGGATCGCGATGGTCTTCGCGCGGTCGTAGGCCGAGATGCCGGTGGAAATCCCTTCGGCGGCGTCGACGGACACCGCGAAGGCGGTGCGCTGCGACTCGCGGTTCTCCGGCACCATCTGGGAGATGCCCAAGCGGCGCAGCTGATGCTCGACGGTCGGGACGCAGATGAGGCCTCGCGCGTGACGGATCATCATGTTGACGGTCTCCGGGGTGGCCTTGGAGGCCGCCATCACGAGGTCGCCCTCGTTCTCGCGGTTCTCGTCGTCGGTCACGATGACGAGCTTCCCGGCGGCAATGTCCGCTAGGGCTTCCTCGATGGTGTCGAAGGGCTCGTTCATGAAAGAGGGAAGTTCGAACTTGGTCGTAACCTCCCTCGGTGCAAGCGGGGAGATTACCTCCCGCCCGCAAAACGGCCGCCGTCGGCCTTATTTGGCGGCTTTGGCCTTACCCTTGCCTTTGCCCTTGGCGGCGGGCGCCGCCGGCTTGGGCGCCGCAGCCATGGCTTCGGCGATCTTGACGCTGGCATCCTTCCAAGTGGCCTTGGGCTCGGCCTTGGCGCTCCAGATCACGAGATTACGGAACGTGGCGGACTGGCCGGCGCAGGTGAAGCCGGGATTGGCCTTCTCGGCTTTGAAGAGCTCGTCGCGACCGAAGCCGCTGATCTTACCGTCGATCGTCGCGACCATGGTGTCGCCGACCATCTCGAGGACGACGCTGTGCCAGGTGCCGGCTTCGAAGGCCTGAGCCTGGTGCAGGAAGATGACGGACTTATCGGGGCCGTCGTGATCATGGTCGTCCTTCTGCACGCGGAGGGCTGTCGGCGTGATGAGCACGCGGGCGACGTGCTCTTTGGCGTCGTTGATGCTGAGCGAGATCGACTTGGCGCCATCGAGGCGGAATTCGAAGGCCGCGACGAAGTCCTGGAGCTTCGTATTCACGCGACCGGCGGCGCCGTGCTTGTCTTCCGGCAGTTCTTCGACGCGGACGCCGTCGGTGTTCCGCTCCCACTTGCCCTTGGCGATCTTCCACTGCGCGGCGGCCGCGTCTTTGGTCAGGGCGTCGGCGACGAGCTCCTTGTCCGGCTGCGCGAGCAGGGTCGCCGGGGCTTCGGCGGCGGCGAGCGGTGAGACGAAGGCAAGCAGGGCGAGGAGGCGGAGCGACATGAGCGGAGGGGTGTGAGGATGTAACCGCGGAAACGGCCGATGGTTGCGATTATTCGTAGGTCAGCTGCGCGGACAGGACGGCGTCTTCGTCGGCGACGAAGCGGACCCAGTAGGCGTTTAGCCACGATTCGAAGGCGTGGACGACTTCGCCGCCGGCCGGGATCTCGATGGCCTTGTAGGCGGAGGAGCGGCCGTCGCCGGCGACGTCGAGGAGGACGGCCACGCGGACGGGCTTGGCGCCGTGGTTCGTCAGCTTGAGGGTCTTCTGGTCGTACCCGGTCATGAGGTAGGGATCGGAAGGCACCCCTTTCTGGACAATGGTATTCTTCCACGGGCCACCATGGCCACGCGGCTTGCCGAGTTTCCAGAGGTCGTCGGCGGCGCCGACCCACACGGCGGCCTGGCCGTCGTCGGAGCGGATGATGTGGCGGTCATCCTTGGCGGCGTTGGCCGAGACGCCGCTCAGCACGAGCAGGCCGCGGTAGGAACAGTAGTCGTGGACGGCGGCGTCGCTCGTCGCGATCGGGCGCATGCGGACGGCGCCCTTGGCGTTGAGCGCGGGCAGTTCGTAGAAGGTGCCGTGCGCCTGGAGCATGTCGCGCTCGGTGCAGACCTCGCGGGCCTTGCGGAGCGCGCTGCGGGCGAGCAGGCCGTCCTGGGCCGGCGATGCGGAACGCGGCAGACGCCAGCGTACGCCGCTTTCTTCGAAGATGACGGAGGCGTCGTCGGCGGTGATGATGCCCGCCGGGATCGGGGTATTCTTCTCGACGAAGGCCGCGACGTTCTCGTCGGTCATCTTGGTGAGCTTGAGGCCGGCGGAGAGTTCGTAGGCCGAGCCGACGGTGGTCTGGTCGGGCGTCACGGTCGCGGATAGCACGGAGAGGGTCCGGAGGTTCGCGCCGCGCGTGAGCAGGAAGGCGCCCTGCGACGTCGCGTCACCGGCCTTGCTCAGTCCGTTGAAGAGCGCCGCACGTTCGGGCGTACGCTTGTCTTCGGCGGCGTATTGGAAAGTGACGCTCGCCTTCGCGACGTCGCGGTCGGCTTTCGCGCGGATCCAAGCGCCGGGCAGGGCCGACGGGATCTCGACCCAGGCCGAGCGGTTCCGGGACGTCAGCGCCACGTCGCGCCAGCTCTTCCACCGCCCGTCGCCTTGCGCGTCGATCTCCAGCGCGAAGGTCGTCGCGGCTTCGCCATCATGGGCGAGGAAGACCGCGCGCTTCGCGAAGCCGGCGAGCAGGAAGGGGTCGGAGGCGACGCCGGCTTTCACCGGCTCATCGACCCAGACGCTGCCGCGGCCGATGGCCGGGCCTAACTTATCGGGCGCGTCGAGCGCGGTGAACCAGAGATTGGACTGCGACTGGCCCGGGCCGGCGAGCGCGCCCTTGGCGGGTCGTTTGTTGAGGAATTCGGATTTCGCGGTGTCGTCGCAACCGAAGACGAGGCGGTCCTGCCAGCGCGTGAAGTCGCCGATGACCTTGAGGTAGGCGGAGCGCGGCGTGAGGCCGGCGGACTGCTTGGACGAGAAGTTCGCGGGGAATTTCCAGAAGAGCCCGTGCATGGTCATCAGGCGGGAGCCTTCTTCGCCGATGTCCCGGATGCGCGGCCACTCGGTGTTCCAGCCGTGCGCTCCGTCATAAGAGTGGCTGCCCTTGGGCAGGCGATAGCTCGTCCACTTGCCATCTTCCATCACCATCAGGATGACCGAGCGGAAATCCCAGCCGACGGTCCAGAGCGGATCCTTCGCCGGGTCGGCGTTGCCGGTCAGGCCGCCGGGGCCGGTGACTTCGGTGAACTGGTTGCGGCGGATGAGCGACCAGTTTCCCTCGCCGTTGAACGAACCGAGTCCGCCGCTCGTGATCGTCGGGTCGATGAGCGCCTTGGGGCTGCGCTCGCCGTTGTTGGCCAGGATGACCTGCCCTTGGCCGGAATAGAGTCCTTTGCCGTGGTAGCCGGACAACGTGGAGGTAATGGTCGCCGGATTGACCTCCTCAGTCTGGCCGGGCTTCGGCTTGTTCATGATCTCCTTGATCAGGCCTTTCACCGCCAGCGTGCGGACGTCGACCTCGTAGAGGCCGTCTTCCATCGTGGCGTAATAGATCTTATTCGCCGGGTCGGTCAGGTGGCGGGCGTTGCCGGTCAGGCGGCCGGGCATGAGTTTCGGCGGGATCACGCGCACCTCGCGCTCCGCCCCGATGAGGTAAGGTCCGATGATTAGTTGGTTGGACTCCTTGTGGATCATCCGGTTCGCCGGCGTGCCGCCGACGCTTTCCGGGCGGACGATCTGTTGCAGGTCGGGCGTGAACTCGTAGAGCTTGTCGCTCGATCCGTAAGGCAGGTGCGGGCCGTAGGTGATGACCCAGAGGCGATCCGCCCAAGGCACGACGGCGCCGGTGCCGCACTCGCCCTCGTTATTGAAATAGGCTAGCTCGGGATAGATGCCCGACCATTCCTGGGGAGCGGCGCCGGCCGAGGGGAGGAAGCCAGCGATCAGTAGGCCGAGCACGGGGAAGATGCGTGGGGTCATGGTACGACGGTGTCAGATTCTTCGGAACTGGACAGGGTAATGACTTACGGAATAGTGAAATCAGTTATAGGACTTGCATGGCCGAAGACATTCCCGAGACCCCTGCCTTCTCCTGGCAGGAGACCCGCTTCGAGTGGCTCTGGGTCTATCGTGCCGCCGGGATCAACCCAGGTGCATGGTCCGGGTTCTCCGAAGTTCCTTACGGCCTTTTCTTCGTCGAGAAGGGGCGCGTGGATATCGAGGTCAAGGGCCGCCGCATGGTTGTTCCTTCCGGATGCGCCTTCTTCTCCGCCCCCGGTCGGCGGCGGCATTTCTTCGCCAAGGGGACCAGGCTTCTCTCCGTCGGCTTCCGCTGTCGTCGATCGGATGGGCTCCCGCTTTATGCGAAGGGGCTCAACCTGGTCGCCCCGACCCGACGCCTGCGAACCCTTCATCGTCTGACTTTAGGGCTCTTTGAAACCGTCCACCAAGGCCGATCCTCGGTGGACTACCGACGCTCGATCTTGCCGCGCCCCATTTCTCTCATCGACCGAGCTCGTCGGGAGCAGGCTTTTTTCGGCTGGTTTGCGGCTTATGTGGAAACTCTCGCCGGCATGGGAGTCCATCCGGCGCCAGGTCATGCGGGCGGACGACGCTTGGCGCGCATCATCGGCCTCCTGAACGACGAACCGTTGGGGCGCCCCGCTGAGCTCGTGGAACTCGCCGCCAAGGCGGGCTTCGGACGACGACGACTCGACCAGCTATTGCAGGATGGGCTCGGACTGACGGCCAAGGGCTTCTTGGAAGCCCGGCGGATGGAAAGCGCGCGTCGGCTGCTCGGCGAAGGCGAACTCCCATTGAAGGAAGTGGCCGCGTTGCTGGGTTTCCGACATGCGCCCCATTTCACGGCGTGGTTCAAGGGCGGAGCCGGCCGTACCCCTTCGGCTTATCGCCGCGAGGCAAGCCTGTCCTAACTGGTCCAGCGACAGGCTGAGGCCATCCAAGCGAATAGGCAGCCGGCTGGAATCCCGAGCAGACGCCAGAGGCTCTTCGCTTCACATTGCGCGAGAAAGACGACGACGATCATAGCCGCCCCCATCGGCCCTGCGTGCGCTCCTCGGGTCTGCGCGTGTAAGGAGATCCCCGGAACCTGCGCGGCCTGGTCTGCGATCCAAGTCATCGCGTGGAGCCACGCCCCGGCGAGTCCGTTGATCCACATCGCCGGCCAGGCGAGCCCATCGCTCATGCCGCACGCGATGGAAGCCATGCCGAGCATGAGCGGAATTTCGGAGAGCGGCACGAGCACGAGGTTCACGAAGACGCCGCCCCAGCTCGCCGTCCCGAAGTGTCCGAGGGTCAGGGGC
>JBIKIO010000074.1:0-6474 GCA_044361555.1 Opitutales bacterium | reverse complement strand
CCGGAGAGTTAAAGCTCATCTCCCTGTTCTCTGACCACGCCGTCCTTCAGGCCGGTGATGCTGCCGTCTTCGGCAAGGCCCATCCGGGCTCGAAGGTCAGCGTCAAGCTCGGCTCCGTCGAAGCGACGGCCACCGCCGGCGCCGACGGCAAGTGGCGTGCCACCCTCGCCGGCCTCAAGCCGACCGAACAGGGCAAGGATCTCGTCGTGAGCTCGGGCGAAGAGGTCTTCACCGCCCATGACGTCATCGTCGGCGAAGTCTGGATCGGTTCCGGACAGTCGAACATGGATTGGGTCGTCAAGAACACCACTGCCGCTGCGGACGCCAAGGCCCGCCCCGCCGACGCTGGCCTCCGCGTCTTCACCGTCGCCCGCACGCCCAAGGCCGAGCCCGCTGATGACGTGCAGGGTTCCTGGAAACTCGCCGCTCCCGACACCGTCGAGGGCCTTACCGCGACCGGACTTTTCTTCGCCCGCGAACTGCGCGCCAACATCAAGCAGCCGGTCGGCGTGATCCATACCTCTATCGGCGGCACCCGCGCCGAAGCCTGGGGTCCGAAGGGCATGTATGCCGATGTCGCTGACGCCAAGGATTTCGACGCGAAAGAAACTGCGGCCATCAAGGCCCGCGCCGTCGCCCTCGAGAAACTCAACGCCAAGATCGCCGTCGAGAAGGACAAGGCCGCGTTGGCCAAACTGCGTCAGGATGCGGGCCGGTTCGCCCCGGTCTGGACCAACGGCCCTCATATGAATTGGAACGGTATGGTGGCTCCGCTCGTCGGTTATTCCGTACGCGGCGCCATCTGGTATCAGGGCGAGTCCAACGCTGGTCAGCCTGAGGCCTACAAGTGGGTCCTTGGTTCCATGATCAAGTCCTGGCACAAGGCCTGGGGTCAGGAATTCCCGTTCATCATCGTCCAGCTGCCTCGTTTCATGGCCCGTAAGCCTGAGCTCGCTATCGAGGACGGCGGCTGGCCTCGTATTCGCGAGTCCATGGAATGGATCGCCGACAACGTTCCCGGCGCGATGCAGTCCGTGAATATCGATCTCGGCGAAGAGAAGGATATCCATCCGAAGGACAAGCTCCCCATCGGCGAGCGTCTCGCTTACGTCGCCCTGCAACGCGTTTACAAGACCCGCACCGACGGCGAGGCTCCGCGTGTGAAGAAAGCGGAACGCCAGGGCGATGCCTTCGTGCTGACTTACGACCGTCCGGTGGTACTCAAGAACGACGGCAAGGGCTTCGGTCTGCTCGGCGCCGACGATAAGTGGGTCTTCGGTCAGGCCAAGGCTGACGGCGCGACCGTGACCGTCACCGGCGTCAAGGCGCCCAAGGAAGTCCGTTACGCTTGGGCTAACTTCCCTGAGGTGAGCGTCTATTCCGCCGGCGCCGACGGCCTCCCGGCCGGTCCTTACCGCAGCAGCAAGTAAGCCTTCGCTTAAAAGGCGCATGGCCAGCACGAGACCTCCGGAACTCCGGAGGTCTCTTAGTTGACGGCCATGGCGGATGGTCAAGTATTCCAGCATGCACCCCGCCTGGACTCTCCTGCTGTTCCTCCTGTCGGTTTTCTCCGCCCGCGCGGTCGAGTCCGTCGCTCCGCCGGCCGGAATCAAGGTGCTCACCGCCGGCCACAGCTTCCATGTCTGGATGCCTCCGCTCGTCGCCGAGATGGCCAAGGCCGCCGGCATCCAAGGCCACGAGCAGCTGGCGATCTCCTCGATCGGCGGTTCTAAGGTCATCCAGCACTGGGATCTGCCACCGGAGAAGAACAAGGCGAAGCCGGTCCTGGCGGCCGGTAAGGCCGACCTGTTTACCATGGCGCCGACGTTCCTGCCGGATCCGGGTATCGAGAATTTCACCAAACTCGGCCTGGAGCATAACCCCAAGCTTCGTCTGACCCTTCAGCAGAACTGGGTGCCCTTCGAGGATCCGGAAATCTGGCTCTCTAAAAGCAAGCCGAAGTCCATCGATCGCGACGTCATCACTCTGGCGCAGTTACGCTCGAAGCATGAACCTTATTTCAAACTCATTGAAGGTCACGTGAAGGAACTCAATGAGCGTATCCCGGCGGCGAAGATCGCCATCGTGCCTAGCGGAGAGGCTGTGATGGCCCTGCGTGATAAGGTCATCAAGGGCGAAGCACCCGGCATCCGGACGCAGAACGAACTCTTCACCGACGCGCTTGGGCATCCTGGCCCGCAGATCCGCGTCCTCTCGGCCTACTGTCATTTCTCGGTCATCTATCGACGCAGTCCGGTCGGTTTGCCTGTGGTCAGCCAGCTCACCAAGTTGCCGGAGGCCGAGAAGCTCAACCGGGTGCTTCAGCAAATCGCCTGGAAGGCCGTCACGGGCCACCCGATGAGCGGAGTCGCCAAGTAAGGAATCCTGCCAAGTGGGCGGCAGTGACGGCTTGAAGGTTTGAGTCAGGCTGGTTGCATTGGTTTACCCCGCCATGAAGCACTTGCTCGCCTTACTCAGTCTGACTTTTGTCTTGGTCGCCGCCGAGCCGCCGAAGGGCGAGCCCACGAACGCCAAGGAAGCCGCCGCGCAGGCCGCGGCGAAGAAAGCGGCGCAGGACAAGGTCGTCGATGAGCGTTATGCCGCTTTGATCGCGAAGCTCTCGCCGGAGGAGCAGGCTTGGGAGAAAGTGCTCCAGGGTCAGCTCGGCAGTTTTTACCTACCGCTCCACAAGCGCGACAAGATCGCGGGTAAGTCGAACGCCTGGGATTTCGTGAAGGATGACCCCAAGCTTCCGCGCGTGCTGCTCATCGGAGACTCGGTCTCCCGTGGGTACACTCAGGCGACGCGTAAGGTCCTCGCGGGCAAAGCCAACGTGCATCGCGCCCCGGCTAATTGCGGACCCACCGCTTCCGGGCTTAAGAATCTCGATGTCTGGCTGGGCGAAGGAAAGTGGGACGTCATCCACTTCAACTTCGGCATCCATGACCGTGGCACCCCGGCGGCTGACTACGTGAAGCGACTCGAAGAGATCGTCACCCGCCTCGAGAAGACGGGCGCGAAGCTCATCTGGGCCAGCACCACGCCGATTCCGGATAACCCGGCGCAGAAGCAGACTGCCGCGTCGATCGTCGAGAAGAACGCCCTGGCGGCCGAGGTCATGAAGAAGCATGGCATCCCGACGGACGACCTGTTCGCCGCCATGACGCCGCGTCTCGCCGAATTCCAGCCCCCGCTCGATGTCCACTTCACCGGCGCTGGCTACGACTTCCTCGGCGCCAAGGTCGGCGAGTCGGTCTTGGAACGTATCAAATAAGACGCCTCAGTTGGCGCCGGGGGGCGTCTGGAAGGAAAGGGCCAGACGGAACTGGTTCAGGCAGCGCTGGTCGCTCGTGGCGTCGATGATCGCGAAGGTCACGCGACGGAAGGCGCCCTTGAAGGGGCCTTGCAGGGCCTGACGGAAGAGGTCGGCGATCAGGGCGGGGTCGTTGGCGAAGTTGCCGCAGCCCCACGCGCCGAGCACGAGCGCGTCGTGGCCGTTGGCCTGCGCGGCGGCGAGGACCTTGACGATACGCGCGCCCATCGCGCCGGCGATCTTCGGCTGGTCGAGCGGGGCGACGTCGCGGGCATCGCAGGCGGCGGCGGAAAGGAACGCTACCTTGTAAGGTTCCTCGAGCATCTGATGGTCGTCGCTGCGGAAGACCGGGACGTCCGGCGAATAGATCATCGCGTCGGAACGCAGCGCATTGGCCTGATGCGTGTGGAAGGCATACATCGGACCGTCGACCTGGCAGGCGAAGAGGGCGGAGGAGCGGCAGTGGTATTCCTCCTGCGCGCGTTCGCCGGCGAGGAAGCCGCCGCCGGGCACGGTCGGCGAGGCGAAGTTGAGCACCATCGTGCGCAGGCCGGCTTCGTGATGGCGGAAGGCGGCCGACAGCGACGTCTCTTCGGTCACCTCGACGAGCGTGGCGAATTTGCCGGTCCGCGGAAAGGTGTGCCGGTGGTCCGGCGGCAGGTGCGTGGTGCGCGCGATGGCCGAAGCGATGTCTGCGGCGACGTCCACCTGCCGGCTGGTGGGCGAGGCGTAAAGGCCCAGGTCGATGATGTGCATGGCCTCGCGCCCCATTTTATTAGCGAATTCTCGTGGAATCTTGGGGTCGAAAGGCATAGGCGAGAGGAGCCGATACCATGGAGCGGCTCAGGGTCGAAGCCAACCCGCAACCTATGACAGGCCAGCCGTTTGACGCGGGGGTCTCCCGCTGGCATAACCTTCTTATGTCCCAACCGCCTCTGACCGTATTCTACAGCCCTGCCTATGCCGTCGACGGCAAGATGGAGACCGTCAGCAAATCGAAGCTGGTCGCCGCGCTGATCGAAGCCGGCGAAGCCGGGGAGGTCTGGCTGGAAGCCCCGAAGCCGGCGACGCGTCAGGAACTCGAGCTCATCCATGAGGCCGAATATGTCCGGCATACCTTGGAGGACAAAGGCGCCTTCCTGGAGGTCGGCCCGTGGTCCCAGCCGCTGTTGGACAGCATCCTCGCCTCGACCGGCGGCATGCGCGACGCCGTAAAGGAAGCCTTGAAGAACGGACGATCAGGCAGCCTTTCCAGCGGCCTGCATCACGCCCGCCGTAATTCCGGCAACGGCTTCTGCCAATTCAACGGGCTCGCGCTGGCGGCCCTCGAGGCGCTCAAGAAGGTCAAGACCGTCGGCATCCTCGATCTCGACGCCCATGCCGGCGGCGGCACGTTCGACATCCTCGGCGCCCATCCGCAGGTCTACCTCGCCGACGTCACCGTGAGCGCCTTCGACTCCTGGACGCCGACGGATCCTGCGCGGCACTTCTACGTCGATGTCGAGAAGCCGAAGGCCTACCTCGGCCACGTCGAAGACGCGCTGCTCACCTTGGAGCGGGTGGACTTCCTGATCTACAACGCCGGCATGGACACTTATGAGAAGGCCGGTGGCATGAAGGGCATCACCAAGGACATCATCCTGAAGCGTGAGAAGCGGGTCGTCGAGTGGGCCCGCGCCCGCAAGATCCCGCACCTCTTCGCCTTGGCCGGCGGCTACAAATGGGGCGGGCTGACCCTGCAGCAGGTCGCCGAACTGCACCTCGAGACCGTCAAGGCCTTCGCGGCCTGATCACTCCGGCTTCGGCACGTTCAGCTGCTGGAGTCGGAAGGCGCCGCTCTCCGTCGGAAGCACCACGAAGAGCGCGCAGTCGCGGCTCTGGGCGAGCGCGACCATCACGTGCCACTGGTCCTGACGCACGCCGGCGACCACGAACATCGGCAACGCGCCCGGTTCGGTGCCCGAAGGCTCCTCGATCGCCACGCCCTTGTGGTCGACGTCGAAATTGTGCGCCAGCCACTTGCCGAGCTCCTTGGCTAGGCCGCGCAGGTCGGAAGCGCCCGCCTCCACCTTGGACTGGTCGACGAGCGCCCAGAGGGGGATCGCGAAGTTATGTTCCAGATCGGCCATCGGCGCGGCGGCGGAAGGTTCGTCAGGCCTGCTTGATCAGCTCAGCCGTCGCGGGGACGTCGGAGATGATCTGGTCGGGGTCCGGGCCTACGCCGATGTAGCGGAGGTTCGGGAGATAGGGCAGGGAGCCGCCGCGGGAGGCGAGGCGGACGATCTCGGCCATCGTGAAGGCCACGTAGCGGCGCGCCTCGGCGGGCAGCTGGTCGTAGGAGCGGACCTTGGTGATGTCGGCCGTCCAGCCGGGCAGGGTGGCGTAGATGGGCTGCAGCGTGCGGCGCACCGCATCATTGCGGGGCACGCCGGAGACGACCTTGCCGGCCGCGTCGCGGTAGCCCGTACAGACGAGCAGGTCGCCGCCCTTCCATTCGCCGTGGGGCGAAAGGGCGTCGAGCTTGTTGAGCACGATGTCGTCGTAGCCGCCGTAGCGGAGGGCGTCGGCCTTCTCGACGAGGTCAGACCAACCGACCATACGCTGACGGCCGGTGCTCGTGCCGAACTCCAGCTTCGCGAGCGCGCGCTGGAGCGGGTGTTCTTCCGGCATCTTCGTCAGGAAGACGTGGGTGCCGACCTTGGTGTCGTAAGCCTTGCAGCAGCCGACCGTGTGGATCGCCTGGACCGGGATGCCGGCGGACTGGAAGAACTCCGGAGTGTAGGTGTGGGAGGCCGTGACGTTCGGGGCGAAGCCCGCGCGCTTGTCGAGCCAGTAGGCCTGGCCGAACTCGCCGATGATGCGGCGGTCGGCGGCGAGGTCGCCGAGGATGCGTTCGCGGACGTCACCGATGGCGTGCGCCAGGGCGGCGCCGGCCTGCCAGTAGCAGTCGAGCACCGCGGCATGGTCGAAGGTGAACGGCTCCTTGCCGGCGAAGCGGGTGAAATCGAACTCCGCGGGCGTGAACACCCCGGACTCGATGGCGCCCTTGTTGGCGCGCAGTTCGGCCTCGGTGAGCTTGGCGAAGAGACCGGCCCACTTCCCGGGCGAGAGCTTGCAGACATCGCGCACGATGGAAGCCGCGCGGTCAAGGCGGGCCGAGA
>JBIKIO010000072.1:0-6635 GCA_044361555.1 Opitutales bacterium | reverse complement strand
CCCCTGCCCCTGCCCCTGGCGCGTTTGCTACGCTAACAACTTCTTCACCACGTGACAGGGCTCGACCCCCGTGAGGCGGAAGTCCAGGCCGGCGTTGCGGAAGGTGAGGCGTTCGTGGTCGATGCCGAGGCAGTGCAGGATGGTCGCCTGCAGGTCGGGGACGCGGACCTCGTCCTTGACGATATTGAAGCCCATCTCGTCGGTCTCGCCGATCGTCTGGCCGCCCTTGATGCCGCCACCGGCCATCCACATGGAGAAAGCCTGAGGGTGGTGGTCGCGGCCTTGGCTGCGACCGAGCGAGACGCTGGACTCGACCATCGGGGTGCGGCCGAATTCGCCACCCCAGACGACGAGGGTGCTATCGAGCAGGCCGCGACGCTTGAGGTCTTTGACGAGCGCGGCGGAGGCCTTGTCGGTCTTGGCGCAGTTGTTCTTCACGTTGCCGGCGACGTCGCTGTGCGCGTCCCAGCCTTCGTTGTAGATGTTGATGAAGCGGACGCCGCGTTCGACCATGCGGCGGGCGAGCAGGCAGGCCCGGGCGAAGGATGGCACCTTCGGGTCGCAGCCATAGAGCTCGAGGGTCTCCTTGCTCTCGGAGGAGAGGTCCATCAGGTCGGGCGCCGAGGACTGCAGGCGGTAGGCCATCTCGTAGTTCGCGATGCGCGTGGCGATCTCGCTATCGCCATCTAGGCGGAGGCGACGGTCGTTCATCGCGTTGATGAGGTCGATGGTGTCCTTCTGCGTGCCCGGGTCGATGCCGGCCGGGGTGCTCGTGTTGAGGATGGCGTCACCGGCGTTGCGGAAGCGCGTGCCGGTGTAGCTGCTCGGGAGGAAGCCGCTGCTCCAGCAGGCGGCACCGCCGCTGATACCAGCGCCGGTGCTCATCACGACGAACGAGGGAAGATCTTTCGATTCGGAGCCGAGTCCGTAGGTGATCCAGGAGCCCATGCTCGGTCGGCCGGGCTGGGAGAAGCCCGTGTTCATGAAGATCTGCGCCGGCGCATGGTTGAACTGCGTGGTGCGGCAGGATTTCACGATGGCGATGTCATCCGCGATGGTCGCGATGTTCGGCAGCATCTCCGAAAGTTCGGCGCCGGACTGTCCGTGGCGGGCGAACTTGAAACGGGGGCCGAGCACGGCGGCGTCGGGGCGGATGAACGCATAGCGCTGGCCGTTGATGATCGAGGGCGGGAGCGGCTTGCCTTCGAGCTTCGCGAGCTCGGGCTTGTTGTCGAAGAGTTCGAGCTGCGACGGCGCGCCGGCCATGAAGAGGTGGATGACCGCCTTGGCTTTCGGGGCGTGGTGGGGCAGGCCGGAGCGCATGCCGGAGCCGGCGGCGGCGAGCTTGCCCATCGCGCCGTCGGCGATGAGGGAGGCGAGGGCGATCTTGCCGACGCCGACGCCGCAATCCTGGAAGAAGTGGCGACGGGTGATGTTGGGGCGGGACATGGCGGAAAGAGGATGACAGATGACAGATGACAGATGGCGGATGGCAGATGGCTGCAGAAGTATGAGGGCGGGGCGTTCGGCTTAGTGATTATATATCTGTCATCTGCGATCTGTCATCCGTCATCTAGGTTTTACGGATGCGTGATGCTCTCGTCGAGGTTCAGGGCGGCGCGGGCGACGGCCGTCCAGATGTCCTTGTCGGCGACCTTGCGGGCGCGTTGGGCGGCCACGAAGGCCTTCATGGTCGTAAGTTCGTCGTCGGCGGGCGGGCGGGTGACGCAGCGGCGGAGCACGAAGGTGATGCGACCAACGTCGTCCGTGGCGGTAGCCATGGCTTTCGCGCCGAGGGCGCGGGCGGCTTCCATGAACATCTCGTCATTCAGGAGCGTGAGGGCCTGGAGCGGGCTGTTGGAGACGTCGCGGCGCGCGATGCAGGATTCACCGGTCGGGGCGTCAAAGGTCGTGGCCATCGCGAACGGGGCCGTGCGCTTGATGAAGGTATAGAGCGAGCGACGGGTGCGGTCCTCGCCCTCGCTGGTCTTCCAGTCGATGCGTCCATAGGTGCCTTCGCTGGTCACGCTGGCGGGCTGAGGGGGGAAGACGCCCGGGCCGCCCATCTTGGACGAGAGCAGGCCGGCGGCGCTCAGCGCGCCGTCGCGGACGAGTTCGGAGTCGAGACGGAAGCGACTGCCGCGGGCGAGCAGGAGATTCTCGCGATCCTTCTCGGCGAGTTCCCGCGTGACGACGGAGGACTGGCGATACGTGGCGCTGGTGACGATGAGGCGATGGAGTTTCTTCATCGACCAGCCGGACTTCACGAAATCGACGGCGAGCCAATCGAGTAGCTCGGGGTGCGTGGGTGGCTGGCTCTGGTAGCCGAAGTCTTCGAGCAGGCGGACGAAGCCGTTGCCGAAGAAGGCCTGCCACTGGCGATTGACCGCGACACGGGCGGTGAGCGGGTTCTCCGGGGCGAAGAGCCAGCGGGCGAACGTAAGGCGGTTGGCCGGGGCGTCCTTCGGGAGAGCCGGCAGGAAGGCGGGGACGGCGGGCGGGACGGCCTGTTTGGGGCTGAGGTATTCGCCGCGGTGGTGGAGGAAGGTCGGACGCGGGTGGGCGGCGGGGCGTTCGCGCATCACGAGCGTGGCTTGGCCGCGCGGCACCTGTTTGCGCAGGTTGGCGAGGGCCTTGGAGTGGACGGCCAGTTCGGGGGCGGTCTCGAGGAAGCGCTGGCGGAGCTTGGGTGGGTCGTGCGGAGCGGCGCCGGCGAGCATGGCCTCGATCTCGGCGGGATGTCCCGTGGCGGTAGCCTGGGCGTCGGTGCTCACCGAGACCCGGAAGTGTCCGACCGGAGCGGCGTAATGTTTTTCGAAAAGCATCTTGAGCGCCCAGCCGGCGGCGAGGTCGGTCGGCTGATCGAAATAGAAGACTGCGACATGTCTCTGCCCGTATCCGCCGAGGACCTGCCAGCCGCTGGACATCTCGCCGTCGAGCGCCGCGGAGGCGTTGTTCTTCTTGCGGTTCGCCTTGGCCTTGGCGGCCTTGCCTTTCGCCGCGACCTTGGTCGCCTGCGGCCCGGCCGCGGCATCGCTGATGCGATCTTCCTCCTCGTCGTTGGTCGCGGTGGCGTCGTCGAACTTCAGGCGACGATCGCCTTGCCATGCCTGGAATTCGCTAAGGAAGAAGCCGCCCAGCGGGCCTTCGTAGTTCGTGAGGCCGGGGCCGTCGTTGGGGAGGAGCGGGTGGGAAGCGACTTCGATGCGGATGGCGACGGCGCCTTTGACGGCGCGGTCGAAGGTGAGGTCATAGACGTCGCTCTTAGTGATGTCGCCGCCGCCGAGGATGAAGCCGTCGGGCTGCACGTCGAGGGTGGGGAGGGTGGTCTTGAGCTTGCTCGGGCGGAGGGTCTCCCATTTCGCCGCGCGCTGGCTTTCGGTGTTCAGCCACTCGCCGAAACGCGGCTCGACGGCGGCCGCCCCGCCAGGGAACTTTCCTTCGAGGGCTTCTTCCGCGGCACGCACGCGCTTGGCATGATCGGCCTGCTTGGCTTCGAGGTCGGGGGGTGGAATAAAATAGGTGGGTTCGTCGGCGTTGTTGAGCAGCGCCATCACCGAATAGTAATCCGTGTGCAGGATCGGGTCATACTTGTGCGTGTGGCACTGGGCGCAGTTGAGCGTGAGTCCCATCCAGGCGGCGCCGGTGGCGCCGACACGGTCGACCATGGAGTAGAAGCGGTATTCGTTCGGATCAGCGCCGCCTTCTTCGTTGAGCATCGTGTTGCGGTGGAAGCCCGTGGCGACGAGGTCGTCGGGCGTGGCGCCGGGCAGGAGGTCGCCGGCGAGCTGCTTGATGCTGAACTGGTCGTAAGGCAGGTCCGCGTTGAGGGCTTTCACGACCCAGTCGCGATACGGCCAGATCGAACGGGGTCGGTCCTTCTCGAAGCCGTTGGTATCGGCGTAGCGGGCGAGGTCGAGCCAGCGGCGGGCCCAGCGTTCGCCATAGCGGGGCGAGGCCAGCAGGCGGTCGACGAGCTTCTCGTAGGCGTCGGGAGATTTGTCGTTCGCGAAGGCGTCGGCTTCCTCGGGCGTGGGCGGCACGCCGGTGAGGTCGAGGGTGACGCGGCGGACCAGCACGTAGCGATTGGCTTCGGGCGAAGGCTTCAGCCCGGCCTTGTCGAGGCGAGCGCGGACGAACGCATCGATAGGATGGACGCCGCTCTGTGGCAGGGGTGCCTGCTTCGGCGCGAAGAACGCCCAGTGGTCCTGATATTTGCCGCCTTCGGCGATCCAGGCGCGGAGGGTCGCCTTGTCCTTGGCGGAGATCGGCTTTTTCGTCTCGGGCGGCGGCATCACGTCGTCCGGGTCGTCGGAGAAGATGCGGTGGACGATTTCGCTCTTGTCGGGCTGGCCAGCGACGATGGCGAATTCGCCCGACTTCCCTTTGCCGTGGGCGGATTCCGGGAGGTCGAGGCGGAGCTTGGCTTTGCGTGAATGGTCGTCCATGCCGTGGCAGGCGAAACAATGCTGCGCGAGGATCGGGCGGACTTCCTGGTTGAAGTCGACGGCGGCGACCTGGGCAAAGGCGCAGGCGAGCAGGCTGGCGAGGGAAAGGCGGAGCATGGGGTGGGTCCGAGCGGGGTTTCGGTGTTGATATAAGACAGGTTAGACCGCCCGGGGTTGCGAGCAATTAGGCGTAGGGTTATTTGTTCACGGTTGCGACCGGCGGTCGCCCAGCTAGCCTAAGCCTCTGGTGCGCCCCTTCGCCTTCATTTACTTTCTTTTGGTCTCCAGCCTTTGGGCCGCCGAGGCCCCGCAGCCGTTGCTGGCTCCCGGGGAGGGGCTAGCCCAGTGGAAGGAAAAGAGGGGAGGGTTGATCGCTCGCTGGGAACAGGCGCTTGGTCTGCCGACTCAGTCCAGTCACATGGATGTCCATCAGTCCGAGGTCTTAGAGGTCTTCATGACGCCTGAGTTCAAGGGTACCGTATTACGCCAGCGTACCGGGCCGGAGACTTGGCAGCGTATCCTGCTGATGGAGCCGTTACAGTTGAAGGGACGCACCGCAGGTGTGGTGGTGCCGTTCTATGATCCGGACCGGATGTGCGGATACGACCTCAAGACGAAGCAGCGTCTTGGGCCTGAAAGTAATACCGCCTTCTTCGGCCTGCATCTCGTGCAGCAGGGTTACGTCGTCGCCGCGGTTGAAGCGTATCCGTTCAACGTGCTCACTCCTGCCGAGCAGGCGGCGAGCAAAGGCGGCATGGGTGTCTGGCGTGACGCCGCCGCGAAACTCGCGAAGCAGCATCCGCAGTGGACGGGTATGGGTAAGCTGACCCATGACACCCGGCTTGCGGCCGAAGTCTTGCGTGGATCTGCCAGCGTCGACCCCGAGCGTATCGCAGTGATGGGCCATTCGCTCGGCGGTAAGATGGCCTTCTATGCCGGCTGCCTGGATCCCCGTTTTAAGGCGATCATCGCGAGCGATTTCGGTCTCGCGTGGGATTCGACCAACTGGGGCGACGCCTGGTATTTCGGCTCCAAGCTCCAGACCATGCGCGCCGATGGCCTTTCGCCTGAGCAGCTCCTCGCGGTCACTTCGACGCCTTTTTTCCTGATCGCCGGACAATATGACAGTCAGGCTGCCAGCGGACCGCTCTTGGATGCGGCACGCAAGGTGCATGCGCTCTATGGTAAGGGAGACACGGTCGAGATGTTCGATCATCACACCGGTCACCAGCCATCGTGGGATTCGCTGAAGTCGGCTTATCTCTGGCTCGCTCAGAAGATGGACATGCCCGCGCCCGACTTCGCGTATCTGGACGGCCTCGCCCGCGAGCAGGCCAAGGCCGGCAAGTAAGCCTTACTTCTTTTTCTTCTTCGCGCCGCTTTGCGGCGGATTGGCGCCGAGCGTCGGACCGTTGTCAGCCGGCATCGAGCGGTGCCAGGCTAGTACGGCGGCAGTCAGGCGTTCGGTCACGGCGGTCTCTTTGGCGGCGAGGTCGTTCGTCTCCCCTGGGTCCTTGGCCAAGTCAAATAGCACCGGCTTGGAGCCGTCGTATTCGCAGAGCAGCTTCCAATCGCCTTCGCGGACGGCTAGGTCCGGTTGCGGCTTAGGAAGGGCGGGCAGCCAGACCTTCCGGTCCGGCGGCCGGCGCCAGAAGATCGGTCCCGGATGCGAAGCGGGCTTCTGCCCGAGGAGCGTCGCCGACAGGTCGGCGCCATCGAGGCCAGCAGGGCTCTTGGCTCCGGCGAGGCGGACCAGCGAAGGGGCGAGGTCCATCGCGGCGAAGACCGAAGCGGCGTCGAGCGTGCCGACCTTGGATTTCTCCATGAGACCAGGCGCCCAGACGATGAGCGACGAGCGGATGCCTCCCTCGTGGAGCTGCGTCTTCGCCCCGCGGAACGGGCCGGCGCTGCCCGCGCCCGGTTCGGGTCCGTTATCAGAGCAAATGATGAAGACCGTGTTAGCGCGGAGAGCGGGGTCGGTGCGGACGCGATCGCAGAGTCGGCCGAGCTGACGGTCCATCTCCTCAAGCACCGCGAGGTAGATCCGATGTTTCTCCGGTGACCATTTTTCAAGCGGAGGGAAGTAAGGGCTGTGGACGTCGTCGGGCCAGAGGTCGACGTAGAAGGGCTGTCCTTTGGCCGCGGCTTGGTCGATGAACTTCAGGGCCGCGTCGGCATAGCCCGTCG
>JBIKIO010000071.1:0-6673 GCA_044361555.1 Opitutales bacterium | reverse complement strand
TCCTTCATGGTGAACTTTCCGGCCTTGAGCTGGCCGAGGATGACGCGCCCGGATTCGGCTCCGAGGTCGATGGCGAGGTAATTGGACATGGTCGAAGGAGAAGGGGAGGGGGATGGGCTGCTCACATACCGAGCATTTTCTGCCGGTAATGTTCGTCGGGACGTCCGGCGATACGTTCGCACTGAGCGCCAGTCAGGAAGACCGGTCCGCCGAGGGCGGCGGCACCGACGAAGATTTCGGCGGCTTTCTCGGCCATGAGCAGAGAGCCAAGCACGGCTTTCGGCGATGAGCCGACGGCGATGATGCCGTGGTTCTGGAGAAGGATGATCTTCGGGTCACGCCCGGTGCGCTTAACGAAGGATACGACTTCACGGCGGATGGCCTGAGAAAGTCCGAGGCCGGGTTCGGCGTAAGGCACGAAGACCGACTCGACGCCGCACATCACGATCTCATCCGGACAGGCCCGTTTTTCGGCGAACTCACGGGCGCGCGGCGAGCAGAGGATCTGGTTCACCGCGATGGCATGCACATGACCGACACAGCGGACGCCGGGCAGGGTGAGCAGGTAAGCGTGGAAGAGGGCTTCGATCGAAGGCTTCTTGGCGGCAGGATCCAGGCGCGCGGCCAACAAGGCCTGGTCGACTTCGACATCCGTCGCGGAAGTCTTGTCCAGCAACGGCAGCAGCCGAGCGAAGGCGCAATGGGTCACGTCCGCCGAAGTCAGGCTGGCGAGATTGGAACCGGAGGCTTTGACCGCGAAGGTCTCGTCGTCGATGCGGATCGAAGTGTTGCCTTCGCCGAGGATGGCCATGCGCAGGCGGTCACCGCCCAATTCATGGGACAGTGCTAGCAGTGACTGGATGGACTCAGAAGACATACCTCTGCGACTAGAGGCGTGCTTAGACGGCGGTCAGGACGCGTTCCGGGAGCAGCTTGACCTTGGCTTTCTGCACCGCCACGGCATCCGCATCGGTCACTAAGAAAAGCGAACTGACATCACGGGTGACGGCACAAGGTCCGCCGCGGCCGAGCTTGACCTTGTTCATGCAGATGAGGACTTCGTCGCTGCGACGGATGACTTCGCGCTGCTGATGCGAGATGTCGCGCTGGGAATTCCAGAGGCCGTTCTCATCGATGCCTTCGGCGCCGAGCAGGGCCACGTCGAAGTTCCAGCGGGCGACTTCCTCGAGGGTGCGGTCCCCGGCGACCATCGCATGGCGGGTCAGGAAAAGACCTCCAGGAATATAGACTTCGACACCGGGGAGGCACGAGATCAGCTGAGCGGTCGGGAGACAGGTCGTGACGATCTGGAGGTCGGGCACGCCGGCGGCGGCGATGGCTTCGGCCGCGAAGAAGATCGTCGAACCAGAGTCCAGGTAGACGGTCATGCCGGCCTTGACGCGGGAAGCGGCGAGATTGCCGATGCGACGCTTGGCCTCGGCATCCTCGATCTTACGATCGTCGAGCGGAGGGAAGTTGCGGTTGAAATCCGACAGCGCGCCGCCATGCGTTCGGGTGATGCGTCGCTGGTTCTCGAGTTCCGTCAGATCGCGACGTGCCGTCGCCTCCGAGACATTGAACTGCTTGCAGATCTCCAGGACCGGGACGTACCCGACTTTGGAGAGCAGCTTAGCGATCGCTTCGCGACGGGCTTCGATGATGTGGCGGGCAACTTTCATAAAGACGGAGCTATGGTGGTTTGGGGAAGCTGCCTTTATGAGCGTAACCAATCGACCAATCAATAACGCATTATCAATTGATTGCTCGTGATAGATATATTTCGCACAATATACATTATGTCTAATTGTGTTATGAACAATGATTAAAAGGCTAATTAAACGTTAAACCATATTTACTTGGGCTAAAACGGTCTTTCACTATCTTTAAACACACCCCGCCATGATTGTATCGTTTCGCTCATATTGCAGCCAACTCATGGTTTGGATGGTTTTTGGGACGTTTATTTCGGGCTGCGCCTCTAAAACGGAGGAAATCACGAAACCCGTGGTCCCGGCCCAGCCGAGCTTCACGGGTCTCCGGATCGAACAAGGTCCGTCCTCTCTGGGCTGCGAGCCACGACGGCACCCGGCGACCATCCTGGTCCTCCATCATACCGCAGGCTCCCTGCCCTCCTCCCTGGAGATCCTCCAAGGAAAGGACCCGAAGCATCGGGTCGGCGTCCACTATGTCGTGACCGATGAGCCGAAGCCCCGCGTAATCCGGATGGTGCCTGAAGAGATGGCGGCTTTCCATGCCGGCAAGAGCTCCTGGGGAAAGTTGGACGGTCTCAATCACCATTCGATCGGCATCGAGGTCATCAACTACGACGGCAACGTATATCCCTATTCGGATGCCCAAGCGGACATCATCTTCGCGCTCTGCGCCGAGATCATCCGTCGGCATGACATCAAGCCGTGGAATGTCGTCGCGCATTCGGATATCGCCGTGGGTCGGAAGATCGATCCGGGTTCAAAGTTTCCCTGGGCGAAGCTCGCGAAGCTAGGCATCGGGGCCTCGCCGTTGCCCGACGAACTCCAGGAACGCATCGTCCGTGGACGCGTCGCCACGCCGGCTCATTTCCGCCAGCTCCTTAAAGACTACGGATACGCCGTGGGTCCTGATGACGCCGGCCTGAAGCTCTCGGTCGAAGCTTTCCAGCGTCACTTCCGTCCGGCCAAGTTCGATGGCCTCATCGACGTCGAGTCCACGGCGATCTTGGAATGCTTGGTCCGGCGCTATCAGTCGACGCCCTACCGTGCCGTCGAGGTCAGGCCCTGAGCTGCAGGCCGAACAGTTTGAGGAACTTGTTGGCGTAGCCGCGCAGCAGGTCGCGTTCCGGATAGCCGAGCTTATCGAGGAAGAACGCGTAGAGAGCCATGCCGGCACCTCCGGCCAGGACCATCGACAGCACGAGATTGAGTTTCTCGTTCAGGTGACCTTCCAGCACATTATGCAGGAAGGCATAGCCTTGGAACGTCACCAGGAGCAAGAGCACGGAACCGGTGATGACCTGGATGGCTGGCTTGACGAGGCTCTCGGACAGGAATTCTGGCGCGTGCTTCTTCAGGGCGTGGCGAAGCACGCAATACTGCCAGAGCGTCGACAAGGCGTTCGCCCAGGCGAGTCCCTCGACGCCTAGGTTCAGCCAGACCGCCGTCAACGAACCCGCGGCGTTCACGACCAAGGCGTGGATCGCGGCGATGAGCGTGGCCTTGGTCTGCCCGGCGACGTTCAAGGCGCGGGTGACGATCGAGATCATCGCGTAGAACGGCATGGCGATGGCGAAGATGACGAGCAGGCGACTCGTGTTGGCGCAATCCCCCGCGCCGAAGTGGCCATACTGGAACAACAGCTGGACGATCGGGGCGGCGAGCGCGATCAGGCCGCATGCGGCGCCGACGTTGATCGCCAGGACGAGCCGCATGCCGCGTCCGTAGTTACGGGCCAAGGCGGGGACATCGCGGCTGGCGAAGGCGGTGGCAAGCGCGGGGAAGATCACCACGGCGATCGAGGCGGAGAAGAGCCCGATCGGCAGTTCGACGATACGGTTAGCGACGTAGTAATACATCAGGCCGGCGTCGCTCACGTTGTAAGCGAGACCGCGCGAAACGAGGACGTTGACCTGCTGCACACCCGCGCCGAGCGCGGCCGGTAGGAAGGCGAGGCTCAGCGTCTTCCAGGCGGTTTCGTCGACGTGGGTCAGTCCCGGTCGCCAGCCTTCCTGCCGGAGGCCCCAGAGGGGAATCATCAGCTGGAAGAAGCCGCCGACCAAGGCGCCGAGGCAGAGCCAGACGGCTTTATCCATGTCGTTCGCGGCGAAGTTCTCACCGAAGACGCCCAGAGCGACGATCATGCAGAGGTTCAGCACCCCCGAGGCGATCTCCGCCAAGCCGAAGCGACCGGAAAGATTGACCGCGGACGTGAACAAGGCCGCGACGCAGATGAGCGGCATGTAGGGCATGCAGATCGCGGTCAGCACCGCCGCTTCGGATCTTCCCGCCGAAGCGAAATCAAAGGCCAAGGCCGTGCCGACGCCGATCAGCGTCAGGCCGACCATCCAAGGGAGCACCTTGCGGAGGACGAAATTGAGGAAGCCGAACGAGGCGAGCTTACCGTCCTTGACGGATTTGTCCGCCAGCACCGGCACGATGGCCGCGGTGAGCGCGCCTTCGCCGAGCAGCCGTCGGAAGAGGTTCGGGATCTGGAAGGCGATGACGAACGCCGAGCCGATGGCGGTGGCGCCGAAGACCGCGGCGATCAGCTGATCGCGGAACAGGCCGAGGACGCGCGAGACCATCGTCCAGGAGGCGGTCTTCGCCATGGCCTGGTACTGGCGCGTCTGCTCGGTCATGACCTCAGGGCTGGATGGCGCGCATGCCTTCTTCGAGCACGGCACGAAGGGCTGGGACGAGGTCGGTCCGCGGGACTTCCGCTTCGGCGCGGTCCGCGAGGCTGCGGACCTTGGCGACACCTTTGGCGACTTCGCTGCCGCCGTAGACGAGCGCATACTTCGAGCCGGCGACTTCGGCGGCCTGGATAAGCTTCGGGAACTTGCCGTCCTTGAGGTTGTACTCGACACGGAAACCGGCGCGGCGGAGGTTAGCGATGTCCTCCAGCGCCGCATTGCGGGCGTCGTCACCGAGGATCATGACGTAGAAGTCAGGCCCGTCGGCATAAGCCGGGATAAGTTTCTTAAGCTCGAGGAGGTCGCGCAAGGTGACGTCACCCATGCCGAAGCCGACCGCGGGAAGGTCCGGGCCGCCGAGCTTCTTGACCAAGGCGTCATAGCGACCGCCGCCGGCGAGCGCCCGCGCTTCGCCGCCCGTCTCGAAGGCTTCGAACACGAAGCCGGTGTAATAAGCGAGACCGCGGACGATGGTGAGATCGATGGCGACACACTCGGCGAAGCCCATGGTGGCGAGGGTGCCGAGGAGTTGCTTCCACTCGGCGAGACGCTCGGTCATGGAGGCGTCGCCGGCGGCGAGCTTTTCGAGGTCGGCCAGCGACTTGGTATTCGCGAATGCGCGGGCGGCCTCGAGGGCCTTGGCCGGATCGACCGATGTCCCGGCGAGCGCGGCCGTCATGGCGTCGAGCAGGTCCTTGGGTGCGCCGCGTTCCAGCTTGTCGACGACGCCGAGCACGGCGGCGGCCTGAGCTTCGGGGACGCCGAGGCTGGCGAGGTAGCGGAACCAGAGTGTCCGGTCGGAGACGCGGAGACGGAAATCCTGCTGCGTCAGACCGAAGCCCAGGAGGCAATCGGCGCAGAGCGCGATGATCTCGGCGTCGGCCGCCGGACCGGCTTCGCCGAGGAGGTCGGCGTTGAGCTGATAGAACGCGCGGAGACGGCCCTTCTGAGGCTTTTCATAGCGGTAGTTCTCGCCGATGGCAAACCAGCGGATTGGCTTGGGCATGCCATTGGCCTTGGCGCCGACCATGCGGGCCAGCGAAGGTGTCATCTCCGGGCGCAGGCTGACCTTACGGCCGCCCTTGTCCTCGAAATTGAAAAGCTGGCGGACGATCTCCTCGCCTGACTTCTCGGTGAAGAGTTCCAGGGGCTCCAGGACCGGAGACTCCCATTCGCGGAAACCATAACGACGGCAGGCCTGGCGCCAGACGTCCATGATGTGACCCAAGACGGCACGGTCTTCGGGATAGAACTCCCGGAAACCGGGGAGCGTTCGAATGTCGGACATCGCGGCGGATTACTGAGCGGGCTTCTCGACGTCGATCGACTTCAGCTTGGCCTTCAGTTCCTTGCCGGCCTTGAACTTGATGACCGCACGCTTGGGGATCACGACGTCCGTCTCGGGACGGTTCGGATTACGGCCGATGCGGCTCTTGCGGACCTGGACCTGGAAGACGCCAAAGTTGCGGAGCTCGACGTCACGACCGGCCAGCAGGGCTTCGCTGATGGCATCCAGGGTCATCTGGACCGAGTCGCGGATATGCTTCTGGGGGTAACCCTTGTCCGTGAAAATCTTCAGGACGATGTCGCGCTTGGTGAGGTTGTTGGACATGACGTTGCGTAAGTGTTGATAGACAAAGGCATGGGAAAGCGGCCGTGGCAATAGCACAGCCGAAAAACCTTACTCCAGGTTCTGGACCTGCTCCCGGATGCGCTCGATCTCGGTTTTCGCCTCCAAAACCAGCTTGGTCGTGGCGATTTCCGCAGCCTTACTGCCGATGGTGTTAACTTCCCGGAGGAGTTCCTGGATCAGGAAATCCAGCTTTCTTCCGCTGTTAGGCAGGCCGAGTTCCGTTGAAAACTGGGCGACATGGCTTTTCAGCCGGACGACCTCTTCGGTGATATCGGAACGGTCGGCGAACAAAGCGAGTTCTTTGAGCACCCTCTCATCAGCAACGTCCAAGGATAGACCGGCGTCCTTAAGTCGTTTGAGCATGGCGTCCCGATGACGGACCGGAGCCGACTTTTCGGCGGCTTCCATGTCGACGACCATCGTGGAGATCTTGTCTAGGCGCGCCATAAGATCCTTCGCCAGCGCGGCGCCTTCGGTCTGTCGCATGGCGACGAGATAATTCAAAGCCTCTTCGAAAGCCTTCTGGACGACTGCTTCTACTTCGGCGAGCGGAGGCAGCGCGACGGACGGACGACGGCTGGACTCGGCGAGGCGTAGGAGAAGCTCGGTATCCGGAGAGAATTTCACGCCACAGC
>JBIKIO010000070.1:0-6694 GCA_044361555.1 Opitutales bacterium | reverse complement strand
GCTCGGCCCAGACTTTCGGGTTGTTGCGCTTGATCCAATCGGCGTCGAGATCTTCCCATCGATAGGTCAGCACGATGTCGGCGTCGAGCCGCTTGACCATGATGGTGGTCTCGTCCTGGGTGATGTACTCGAAGGCGATGACCGTGGCGTTGCCGTTGCGGCGGAGCTGCACCGTCTCGGCGAAGGCCGGCAGAAGGCTCAGGGTGAGCGCGGCGAGGAAGAAG
Organism: Opitutales bacterium; assembly: GCA_044361555.1. GTDB lineage: Bacteria > Verrucomicrobiota > Verrucomicrobiia > Opitutales > UBA953 > UBA953. The sequence goes on along the minus strand of JBIKIO010000070.1, from coordinate 6,470 downwards.
CGGCGGACGGGGTGCACGGAAGGGAGCGTGGAGAGTGTGCGGAGGGTCGGCAAATCAAGAACGCCGGGGTCGGTGGGGGCTGGCGACCTCGACCAAGCAAAAGACCGCCGGAGGGGCGGTCTCTGGGGGAGGCTAGGGCGAAGCCCTTACTTGCCCTTGGCTTCGAACTTCGGGTGGAGGTATTCAGCGCAGGAATCGAGGGACGCCAGCTGGACGTAGTCGGCCTCGGGGACCTCGATGCCGTGCTTCTTGCGGAGCTCCATGACGATGTCCAGGAAGTCCATCGAGTCGAGGGACAGCTGGTCGCGGAGGCGGACCTCGGGTTTGACCGCGGTCAGGTCCTCGTCCGGCGCGATGTCGGCGATGATATCGAGAACCACCTGCTTGATGTTGTCCTTGGTCATGTTTTCAGGGTCTGTTTCAAACGTCCAAACCCCGTCAGGCAACCCCATATTTCTTGACGATGAGGGCCGAATTGATGCCCAGCATGCCGAAGGAGTTGTTCAGGATGGCGTCGACCCGGGCTACTTTGACCGGCTGGTTGATCACCAGGCCCGGCAGGGCGCATTCGGGGTCTAATTCGTCGATATTGATGGTCGGGTGGACCCAATGGTCGTCGAAAGAGGGTAGGTTACCCGCCAATTCCAGGGCACCGGCCGCTCCCATACAGTGACCGATGAAGCTCTTGGTGTTGTTGATGCGGGTTTCTGGACAGTCGGTGAAGACGGTCCGCAGGGCGGTGCATTCCTGGATATCGCCGAGGGCCGTGGCGGTGGCGTGGGTGGAGACGATATGGATGTCCTGCGGCTTCATGCCGGCCCGCTGCAGGGCCATGCGGACGCATTCCGTCTGCCGTTCAGGGTTGGGCAGCACCGCGTCGGTGGCGTCGGAGTTGATGCACCAGCCGGCGATCTCGGCGATGATCCGGGCGCCGCGGGCCAGGGCATCGTCGAGGCGCTCGAGGACGTAGATCGCGCCGCCTTCGGAGATGACGATGCCGTTACGGTTCTTGTCGAAGGGGCGGGAGGCCTTGGTGGGGTCCTCGTGGGCGCCTAAGGCGCCTTGGTTCTTGAAGCCGGCGAAGATGCCGAAGGTGTGGATGGACTCGGAGACCCCGCCGGCGAAGGCGATGTCGACCTCGCCGAGCTGGAGCATCTGGGCGGCCTGGATGAGGCCGGCATTACCTGCGGCGCAGGCGGCGCCGATGGTGTAGTGGGGGCCGGTGATGCCCATGTTCATCGTGACCTCGCCGGCCGGGTTGTTCGCCACGGTGCGGGGGTTGTGATGGTGCGTCCAGTATTTGGTGTCGTTGCCGAACTGGGAGATATTATGGATCTCGTTCTCGGTCTCGACGTTGCCGTGTTCGGTGATGCCGAGGTAGACGCCGACGCGGGACTTGTCCGTCTTGTCCCAGTCCAGGCCGGAGTCGCCCAAGGCCTCGCGAGCGCAGAAGATGGAGATGGAGCCGACGCGGGTTCCGTTACGGATTTCTTTCCGCTTCTGCCACTTGGTGGCGTCGAAATCACAGACCCCGGCCGGGTGGCGGCCCATGTGCCTTACGTCGATGACGGCGATGCGGGCCTTGCCGGCGAGCAGGTTGGCCCGGAACTCACCCAGCGAGTTGCCGTTGGGGGCGGTGAGGCCGAGGCCGGTGATGACGATGCGGGGCTTGGAGGACATCTGACGGCCTTCCATCAAGCGTCCGGAGGCCCTGAAGTCAAACTCCGCTCCCCGCTTGCCCTTGCCAATCGCCCCCCTTGCCATTCTCTGAAGGCAGATGTCCCAGCCGATCAAGTGTTCGCTCTGCGAGGAGGCCGCCACGGTCCACCTCTCTCAGGTCGTCCATGGCAAGGTCACCAAGGTGCATCTGTGCGAAGCCTGCGCCCAGAAGGGCGGGGCCACCGATCCGGCGGTCTTCCATCTGGCCGACGCGCTGGCGGCCGCGACGCCCGCCCCGACGCTCACCTGTCCGCAGTGCGGCTTCACCGACCTGGATTTACGTAAGCGCGGCCGGCTCGGCTGCCCGGCTTGCTGGGAGACTTTCGGGGAAGCCTTGGATGGCCTCCTCCTCAAGGTCCAACATGAACCCGCGCACGTCGGCAGGGCACCCGCCGGCATGATGCCGACCGCCCAGCTCCGTCGTCGCCTTGACGCCGCCCGCCTCGAGATGACCGCCGCCGTGACCGGCGAGGATTTCGAAGCCGCCGCGCGCCTGCGCGACGAAATCGCCGTCCTCGAGCGCCAGCTCGCCTCCTGATCATGGCCGTCGAAGACATCCTCGCCGCGGAAAGCGAACTGACCCACCTCCTCGGCGGCCAGCAGGCCGTCGTGCTGAGCACACGCATCCGTCTGGCCCGTAATCTCGAAGGCCTGCCTTTCCCCGGCTGGGCCAAGCTTCCGCAGCGTAAGGAGATCGCCGACCGTTGCGTCGCCGCGCTCGAGGTCCTGCCGAAGTTCCGCCGCGGGCACGTCGTCCGCATGGGCGAGCTCGGCGACCGTGACCGCGCGGTGCTCGTGGAGCGTCACCTGGTCTCGAAGGAGCTCGCCGCCGGCAAGAGCGGCGCCGCCGTCATCAGCCGCGACCAGACCTGCTCGGTCATGGTCAACGAAGAGGATCATCTGCGCATCCAGGTCGTCAAGGCGGGCTGGCACCTGCGGGGCACCTGGCATATCGCCGAACAGCTCGACGATGCCCTCGGCGGCGCGCTCAAGCTGGCTTTCTCGGATCGCCTCGGCTACCTGACGGCCTGCCCCACCAACGTCGGCACGGGCCTGCGAGCCTCCGCGATGGTCCACCTGCCCGGACTCTGCCTGGCCGGCCACATGGACAAGGTCACCCGCGCGCTCAACCAGGACGGACTCGCCGTCCGCGGATGGCTCGGCGAGGGGACTGAAGCCGCCGGCAACGTCTTTCAGATTTCCAACCAGCAGACGCTCGGCCTCTCCGAGGACGCGATCCTCAAGCACCTCGGCGGTTGGATCAAACACGTCGTCGAGCAGGAGTGGAACGCCCGTCGCAAGCTCGCGCAGGAAGAAGGCGAAAAGTTCGTCGACCGCCTCGCGCGTTCGCTCGGCGTGCTTCGTTCGGCCCGCCTGCTCACGAGCTCGGAGGCGATGAACATGCTCTCACACCTGCGGCTCGCCTGCGATATGGGCTGCCTGCCGGAGGAGCGCCGCCATCTCGTCGACCGGCTGATGATCGAAGGCCAGCCGGCCCATGTGCAGGCCCGCGCCGGCCAGGAGCTCGACAGCGACGGCCGCGATCGTCGGCGCGCCGCGGTGGTCCGCGAGGCGTTGAAGGATTTTCCCGAAGTCGGTCCGCCGACCGCTTAGTCGGCCTTGGGCGGGTTGGCGGCGCGGTCCTTGCGGGCCATGTCGTCAAGCAAAGCCTGCACGCGCGCCACGCCGCCGGTGATGTCATCCTCGGTGAAGAGGATGTCCGGGGAGTGCTTCATCTGCAGGATGCCGCCGACGGTGGAGCGCAGCTCGGTGCGGACGCGCTTCAGGAAGGCGCGGGCCTTCTTGCGCTGCGCGTCGTCGCCCGAGACGGCGTAGCCCACGCGGCACTGACGGAGGTCGGGGGAGACGCTCGCGACGGTGATCGTGATCAGCGCGGCTTCGGTCGGCCAGGACTGACGCAGCGCGGAGGAGACCTCGCGCTGGATGAGTTCGGCGACCCGGAGCTGGCGTTGGGACATGAAACTTAGAGGCTAGGCCGCGTCTGGAGCATCTCGACCGCTTCGATGATGTCGCCGGGCTGGTACTCGTCGTAGCCGCCGAGCTTGATGCCGCACTCGAAGCCGGCCTTGACCTCGGAAGCGTCGTCCTTGAAGCGACGCAGGGTCTCGACCGGGCCGTTGTGGATGATCTTGCCGCCGCGCACCACGCGCGCCTTGGCGGCGCGGCGGATAAGGCCTTCGGTGACCATGCAACCCGCGACCTTGTGCTCCTTGCCGAGGGGGAAGACGGCGCGCACTTCGGCGGCGCCGAGCTTGTTCTCGCGGACCTCGGGGTCCAGCAGTTCGGTCATGGCTTCCTTCACGAGCGTGATCAGCTCGTAGATGATGTCATGGGTGATGAGGCGGACGCCGGTGCGCTTGAGCTGCGGCTGGACGCCGTTCTCGAGCTTGGTGTCGAAGGCGACGATGAGGGCCTTGGCCGCTTCGGCGAGGGCGACGTCGCCCTGCGTCACGGGGCCGACGGAACCGCCGACGACTTCGAGGCGGACCTTGCTGGACTTGATGTCGCGCAGGCAGCCTTCGAGGGCTTCGAGCGTGCCGTTGACGTCGGCCTTGAGGAGGACGCGCAGGATCTTCTCCTTGTCCTGGGCCAGGGCCGCCATGAGGCGTTCGAGGTCCGACATGCCCGGGCGGGCGCCGGTGTTCGGCGCCTGCTGCTGGGCTTCGGCGGCCTTACGGCCGGCGAGCGCCGCTTCTTCGGCGATCTCGCGGGCTTCACGGTCGTTCTTGACGGTCTTGAACTTCGTACCGGGGGCCGGGACGGCGTCCCAGCCGAGCACGAGCGCCGGAGCGCCGGGCGTAGCGGAGGGCATGCGGTTGCCGCGCTCGTCCATGAGCGCGCGCACCTTGCACCACGTCTCGCCGCAGACGAACGAGTCGCCGGGCTTGAGGGTGCCTTTCTGCACGATGACGGTGGCGGTCGGGCCGCGGCCGGTCTCCATCTGCGATTCGATGACGACCCCCTGGGCGGGGCACTTCGCGTTGGCCTTGAGGTCGAGGACTTCGGCCTGGAGCAGGATCGACTCGAGGAGCTCGGTCATGCCGGTGCCCTTGAGCGCCGACACGGGGCTGGTGATGGTCTCGCCGCCCCAGTCTTCCGGGGTGATGTTGCGCTGCTGCATCTGCTGCTTCACGCGGTCGATGTTCGCGCCCTTGGCGTCGACCTTGTTGATGGCGGCCACGATGGCGCTGGCGTGCTTCTGCGCGAACTTGAGGGCTTCCTCGGTCTGCGGCATGAAGCCGTCGTCCGCCGCCACGACGAGCACGGCGACGTCGGTGACGGAGGCGCCTCGTTCGCGCATCTTGGCGAAGGCGGCGTGGCCGGGGGTGTCGAGGAAGGTGACGGTCTTGCCCTTGTACTCGGGCTTCTCGCCCTGATAGGCGACGGAGTAGGCGCCGATGTGCTGGGTGATGCCGCCCGCTTCGCCGGAGACCACGTTGGTCTTGCGGAAGAAGTCGAGGAGGGTGGTCTTGCCGTGGTCGACGTGGCCGAGCACGCAGACGACGGGCGGGCGCGCGGTCATGAGCGCCGGATCATCTTCGGAAGGCTTCTCGACCTTCTTGACCGGCTGGACGCCTTCGCCGCGATGGCGGATCTCCAGCGTGAAGCCGTGGCGTTCGGCGACCTTGCGGGCGTCGGCTTCCTCGATGACCGAGGAGACGCTGACGACCTTGTTCAGTTCCATCAGGTTGCCGATGACCTGGAAGGGCTTGAGATTGAGCGCGATCGCGAAGTCACGGACGACGATCGGAGGGCGGACGGTGATGACGCCCTTGCTGCCTGGCGCGGCTTGGTTGCTGGTCGCGGCCGGACGATTGACGACGGGCGCGATCGGAGGGCGGACGACGGGCGGCACGTTGGCCGGGCGCGGGGGCACGGGCGGCGGGGTGCTGCTGATGACGACGGGCGGGAGATCGGTCTTGGCCGGCGTGGGCGCGATGGTCGGACGCGGGATGACCGGGGCGACGGGCGGACGCGCGGCGGGCGTCGGAGCCGGGGTGGCCACGATGGTCGGACGCGGGGGCAGGCTCACCGCGGGAGGCGTGCCGGGCTTGGCGACCGGTGTGACCGGCTTGGCGGGCTCAGGGGCCTTAGGCGCTTCCGCGGCGGGCTTGACGGGCTCGGGGATAGGCTCGGCTTTCTTCGGGAGCTTGTCCTCCGCGAACGTCATGAAATCGTCGCGGTAGATCTTTCCGAAGTTGCTGGAGGCCGCGGGCTTCTTGCCGTCGGTGTAGACGTAGTCCTTGTATTCCGGGCGAGCGACCACGAACTGGTCGACCAGGGCGAGCAGCGCCTTGACCTCGAGCCCGAGCTCCTTGGCCACGTCGCTGAAACGCTGCGCGGCCGCGGGCTTCTTGGCTTCGGATTTCTTCTTCTCGGTCATGTGCGCGGGCGGAGGGGTCGGGAGGGTGGACGGCGGAAGGATTACGAGCGGCGGCCCTTGGCGTAGGCGGCGAGGACGGCTTCGACCTCTTCGGCCGGGATGCCGCTCTCCTTGAAGTCTTCCACGGTCGCGCCTTCGAGGGCTTCGACGCTGGAGATGCCGAGGCCGACGAACTTCGCGATGAGCTCGGCAGGGAGGCCGAGCTGCTCGGCGATGCGGACGGCGGCGTCGCCGGCCTTGGCTTCGAAGCTTTCGGCGGCGTGCGTGGCCTTCTGGATGTTGAGGCCCCAGCCCATGAGCTTGGAGGTCAGGCGGGCGTTGCGGCCCTTGCTGCCGATGGCGATGC
>JBIKIO010000035.1:0-12493 GCA_044361555.1 Opitutales bacterium | reverse complement strand
GGGGCATCCCGAACGCCTACGAGTCCGTGGACGCCATGCTCGCGGCCCACAAGGACCTCGACGCCGTCAGCGTCATCGTCCCGAACAAGTTCCACGCCGCGCTCGCCATCCAGTGCCTCAACGCCGGCAAGCACGTCTTCTGCGAAAAGCCCCCGGCGCTCAGCGCTCCGGAGGTCAAGGACATCATCGCGGCTTCCCAGAAGTCGGGTAAGCACGTGATGTTCAACTTCAACAACCGCGCGCGCCCTGAGTCGCAGGCGATGATGAAGTATGTCGAGCAGGGCCAGGTCGGTAAGATCAACTCCGCGCAGGCGAAGTGGATCCGTCGCACCGGCATCCCGGGCTTCGGCGGCTGGTTCACCACCAAGGAGCTCTCCGGTGGCGGTCCGCTCATCGACCTCCTGCACATGGTCGACCTCGCGATGTACTTCATGGGTTACCCCGAGCCGGCGCACGTCCTCGGCCAGACCTTCAATGACTTCATCGAAGACAAGTCCTTCAAGGGCCCGTGGGGCATTCCGGACCGCGTCGGCGGCGTCACCGACGTCGAGAACGCCGCGCACGGCTTCGTGACCTTCAAGACCGGCCAGGTGCTGACCCTGCAGGTCTCCTGGGCCGAGATGATCAAGCGCGAAGAAGTCTCCGTCGCCTTCCAGGGCACCAAGGCCGGCGGCAAGGTCGAGCGCCTCTTCGGCATCGACGGCCTCGACAACACCGCGATCGATACCTGTGAGCTCTACGTCCAGGAAAACGGCAACAGCGTCAACCGGTCCATCGTCACGCCCGCGTGCGAGGACATGGGCCGCATCGCCTCCGCCGCGAACTTCATCGAGGCCATCGAAAGCCGCGCGAAGCCGCTGAACACGCCTGAGCAGGCCTACCGCCTCATGCAGGTCATCGACGCCATCTACGCTTCGGCGAAGACCGGCAAGCCCGTCTCCCTCTGATTCACACACCTATGGCATCCCTTAATCGCAAACTCCGCATGGGCATGGTCGGCGGCGGCCGCGGCGCCTTCATCGGCGGCGTCCACCGCATGGCCGCGGCCCTCGACGGCAAGATCGACCTCGTCGCCGGCGCGTTCTCCTCGGATCCCGAGAAGTCCCGTCTCTCCGGCCAGGACCTCTGCCTCGACCCCGCCCGCGTCTACGCTTCGTACGCCGAGATGGCCAAGGCCGAGGCCAGGCGCCCGCTCGGCGACCGCATCGACTTCGTGTCGATCGTCGCGCGCAATGACCTCCACTATCCGGTGGCCAAGGCCTTCCTCGAGGCCGGCATCCACGTGATCTGCGAGAAGCCCCTCGCGTTCTCCCTCGCCGAAGGCAAGAAGCTCCGCGCCATCGTCAAGAAGAGCGGCCTGGTCTTCGCGCTGCTGCACAACTATACCGGCTACCCGATGGTCAAGGAAGCCCGCGACTTCGTGGCCGCCGGCAAGCTCGGCAAGATCAATAAGGTCCTCGTCGAATACCCGCAGGGCTACGCCATCGGCGCCCTCCAGTCCGGCAAGATCCAGAAGATCGCCAACTGGCGCATGGACCCGAACTGCTCGGGCGTCTCGAACTGCGTCGGCGACATCGGCACGCACGCCGAGAACCTCGTGCAGTATGTCACCGGCCTCGAGATCCAGGAGATCGCCGCCGACCTCAGCACCTACATTCCCGGCCGTCTGCTCGATGATGACGCCAACATGCTCGTCCGCTACAAGGGCGGCGCCAAGGGCGTCCTGCACGCCTCGCAGATCTCCACCGGCGACGAGAACAACCTCAACATCCGCGTCTACGGCACCCTGGCTTCCCTCGAGTGGCATCAGGAGCATCCGAATGAACTCATTGTGAAGTATCTCGACCAGCCCCGCCAGACGCACCGTCGTGGCAACTCCTACAACGGAGACGCCTGCAAGAAGTATAGCCGTACGCCTTTCGGCCACCCGGAAGCCTTCATCGAAGCGTTCGCGAACATCTATCGCGCCGCCTCCGAAGCCATCACCGACCGTCTCGAAGGCCGCAAGGCGCCGAAGGGCGGTTACGACTTCCCGTCGATCGACGACGGCGTCACCGGCATGGCCTTCATCGAGGCCGCGGTGAAGTCCTCCAAGGGCAACGCCCGCTGGACGAAGCTCGCCGACTAAGGCGTCCGCCAGTCGTTCACGAAGGCCCCGGTTTCCGGGGCCTTCTTATTTGTTCAGCCACCAGATGCTCGTGTTGAGCACGGTGGCGAAACTGACCCAGAGCAGGTGGGGAAGCTGGAGCAGGGCGGACAGACGATGCTGCGGCCAGAGCTGGCGGATCCAGATGACGAGCAGGATGAGGTAGCCGAGGATGTCGATGAGCGCGAGGTCCGGGCGATGCATCCCGAAGAAGAGCAGCGACCAGAGCGAATTCACCAGCAGGATGATGAAGAAGGTGCGTCGGGCTGGCCGGTCGCCCCAGGCGGCGGCGGCCGAGGCGGCCATAAGCACGTAGAGCGTCGACCATACCGGGCCGAAGATCCAGTTGGGGGGATTGAAGGAGGGCTTCACGAGGCCGGCATACCAGCCCTTGATTTCGGGCATCGTGGCCGCGGAGCCGAGCCCGCCGATGGCTAGACAGAGGGCGATCAGGCCGATGAGGCGCCAGGGGAATCCCGGATTGCACCTTGCGTGTCGCTCGCGGGCCAAGTCTTCGAGGCTGGGTTCCATGGAGGCATTTTCGCCATCGGGTACCGCATGGCAAGGCCCCGGGTGGAGTCCGCTTGCCATCGGCCGTCTTCCCCCTCTTTTTAGGGCCTTCTCACCATGTCCGACCCTTATATCCAGCAGCTCTTCGCCGAACGCATCGGCGGCGTCAATTACGGCAAGTCGACCGCGATCTACAAGTTCGAGAAGATCAAGCGCGCCAAGGCCGCCGCCAAGAAGGCCAAGCCGGACGTCGCCCTGATCGACCTTGGCGTCGGCGAGCCCGACGAGATGGCTTTCCCGATGGTGGTGAAGGCCCTCCAGACCGAGGCCGCCAAGCCGGAGAACCGTGGTTACGCCGACAACGGCGGCGCGGACTTCAAGCAGGCCGCCGCCCGCTACATGCAGAACCTCTTCGGCGTGACCGTCGACGCCGAGACCGAAGTCCTCCACTCGATCGGCTCCAAGGCCGCGCTCTCGATCCTGCCGGCCTGCCTTATCAATCCCGGGGACTACGTGCTCATGACCGTCCCGGGTTACCCCGTGTTCGGCACGCACGCCAAGTATTACGGCGGCCTCGTCCACAACCTGAAGCTCACCGCCGAGAACGATTTCCTGCCGGACCTGAAGTCGATCCCCGCCGACATCCTGGCCAAGGCCAAGGTGCTCGTGATCAACTACCCGAACAACCCGACCGGCGCCTGCGCCACGCTCAAGTTCTACGCCGAGGTCGTCGCCTTCGCCAAGCAGCACAACCTCGTCGTCATCCAGGACGCCGCTTACGGTTCGCTCCACTTCGGCGCCGAGCAGATCTCGATCCTGCAGGTCCCGGGCGCGAAGGACGTCGCCCTCGAACTGCACTCGCTCTCCAAGAGCCACAATATGACCGGCTGGCGTATCGGCTTCGTCGCCGGCAACGCGCTGCTCGTCCGCGCCTACGGCGACGTGAAGGACAACTCCGACTCGGGTCAGTTCCTCGGCATCCAGAAGGCCGGCGGCGCCGGTCTCGACGAGGTCTCGATCCCGAAGGCCATCGCCGCCAAGTATTCCCGCCGCATGGACAAACTCGTCGGCGTGCTCGCCAAGCTCGGTTTCCAGGTGCGCAAGCCCGGCGCCGGCTTCTTCCTCTACATGCCCGCCCCGAAGTCCGCCACCGGTCCGTCCGGCACGGTGAGCTTCGACTCCGGCGAAGCCTTCTCGCAGTGGATGATCACCGAGCACCTCATCTCCACCGTGCCCTGGGATGACTGCGGTTCGTTCGTCCGCTTCTCCGTCACCTTCGTCTCCGACAAGGGCGAGGCCGGCGAAGCCGAAGTCATCGCCGAGGTGGAACGTCGCCTCTCGGGTTGGAAATTCAGCTTCTGAAGGCCTTTTTAGGCCTCCCTTTCTTGTCGGATTGACAGGGAAGGGGGGCTTTGTCCTTCTGAACATCCAGTTAATTGGCCTGATAGCTCAGTTGGTAGAGCAGACGCCTGAAGAGCGTCGTGTCGTTGGTTCGATTCCGACTCAGGCCACCATTTAACGCCAGCCCATCCGCTTCAACCCGGGTGGGCTGGTCCTTTTGAGGACTCAGCGACCGAAGATCAGCCGCCAGACCGAGAACTCCCGGCCTCGGTCGAGGGGCCCGGCGGAAGGAGCCTCCCAGCCGCTGTCGATCAAGGTCAGGGTTTTGCCGTCCCGTTTGATCTCGGTATCTTTCACGGTCTCTTCTTGCCACTCGGCCCGCGCCACGCCGAAGGGGACGGACGCGTCGCGCCAGACGGTGCCCTTGAAGGTCAGGACCTGTTTCGAGACCATGGGCGGGTCGGTGACGGTCGTCGCCAGCATGCGCAGGCGTTCGCAGGAGCGGGCGCGTCCGCCGGCCTCGATGGTCTCCTTCGCCGGGGAGTCCGGCGTGAGTTCGCTCGTGTAGGTCAGCTTCGCCCAGTCGGTGATCCAGGCGATGTCCTCGCGGGTCATGTGATAGGCGCCCTTCACCGGGTTCGCGAAGATGATCTCGGCGGAGTTCTCGATGAGGCGGCTGGCGAGGGCGCGGTCCATGTCAGGTCGCACGAGAAGGCTGAGCGGGGCACGTTCGCGGGAGCCGAGCCACATCACCGGCTCGACCGTGAACCAGACGTGCGGCTGGCCGTCGACCTCCCGGCCGGGTTGGACGGAGAAGCGCAGCGTGGCGGACGTGGTCGGCTGGCCCGCCTTGGTCGTCTCCATGCGATACGTGGCCCAGGTGCCAGGCTTCGGGAGTTTCTCCGCGAACACCTGCCACTGGGCGAGGGCGGGAACGGCGCTCACCGCGAGCAGGAGCAGGGCGGCGAGGTGGCGCATGACCCCATTATCGGGTGTTTATGGGCCTTTTGGCGAGCCCGGACCTTGGCCGGCCTCCTTTGCCTTTGACTCTCCATGCCTACGCCCTTGGAGTCAGGGTCTTCGTCATGGAATCCCTGGCCCAGTCTTCGACCTCCCTCCGCTCCGCGGCTGGTCGGGCCATCATTCCGGCGATGATTACCCTCATCGGGCGCTAAGCCCGCTGAACGGAACGCCCGACGGGCGACTCCCGTTCCGCGGCCCCCGGAACGGCCCCCTCCCTTTACACCTCTTTCCCACCCACACCACCATGGCACGCTCCATCGAAGTCTATGACACCACCCTCCGCGACGGCTCGCAGGGGCAGGGCATTCATTTCTCCGTTGATGACAAGCTGCGCATCGCCGCCGAGCTTGAGCGCTTCGGCATGACCTACATCGAAGGCGGCTGGCCGGGCTCGAATCCCCGTGACGTCGAGTTCTTCGCCCGCGCGAAGAAGATCAAGTTCAAGCACGCCAAGCTGGCGGCCTTCGGTTCGACCCGCCGCAAGGGCGTGCGCGCCTCCGAAGACGCCCAGGTCCGCGGCCTGCTCGAAGTCGACACCCCGGTCGTCACGATCTACGGCAAGACCTCCGCCCTGCACGTCCGCGAAGTGCTCCGCTGCTCGCCCGAGGAGAACCTCGAGATGATCCGCGACACGATCGCTTTCCTGAAGTCCCATCGCCGCGAGGTCGTCTACGATTGCGAGCACGCGATCGACGGTTGGAAGGACGACCCGGCCTACGCGATCGCCTCCATGCTGGCCGCCGTCGCCGGCGGCGCCGACCGCATCGTCCTGTGCGACACAAACGGCGGTTCCTTGCCGGCCGAAGTCGCCGCGGCCACCCGCGCCGCCATCGCCGCGCTCAAGAAGACCCCCGTCGGCATCCATACGCACGACGACGCCGGACTTGGCCTCGCCAACGCCCTCGCTTCGCTCGAAGCCGGTGCTTCCCATGTCCAGGGTACCGTCAACGGCATCGGCGAGCGTACCGGAAACTGCGACCTCACCGCCGTCATCCCTTGCGCCCAGCTGAAGTTCGGCTGGAAGTGCGTCTCCTCGACCTCGCTGAAGGGCCTCGCCGGCCTGTCCCGCTTCGTCGACGGCGTCGCCAACCTCGCCCCCGATCCGCGTCGTCCGTGGGTCGGCACCGCGGCCTTCGCCCATAAGGGCGGCACGCACGTGGACGCCGTCCGCAAGTTCTCCGCCGCCTACGAGCACATCGATCCGACCGTCGTCGGTAACGAGCGCACCGTCCTCGTCAGCGACCAGTCCGGCCGCAGCAACATCGTCCTCAAGGCGAAGTCCCTCGGTATCGACCTCGACCGCGATTCCCCCGCCACCGCCACCGCGCTCGACGAGCTTAAGAAGCTCGAGCACGGCGGTTGGAGTTTCGAAGACGCCGAGGCGTCGCTGGCCCTCTTGCTCCGTCGGCACATCGGCAAGAGCAAAGCCGCGCCTTTCGAAGTCGCCTCTTATCACGTCACCGCGCGCGGCGCCAAGGGTTCGGCCTACTGCGAAGCCGTGGTCCGCCTCAGCATCGCCGGCAAGGAGACCCTCACGGTCGCCGAAGGCGACGGCCCGGTCCATGCTCTCGACCAGGCCCTGCGCTCCGCCCTCGTGAAGTCCTTCCCGAAGCTGGCGAAGGTCAGCCTCGTGGACTATAAGGTCCGCATTCTCGGCGGCACGGACGGCACCGCGGCCAAGACCCGCGTGGTCATCCGCTCGTCCGACGGCAAGGCCTCCTGGGGTACGGTCGGCGTCAGCGAAAACCTCGTCGAAGCCTCGTTGCAGGCCATCGTCGACGGTTACGCCCACGCGCTGTCCTGAGTTTCCGGCTGACGCGTTGACTGCCTTCAAGGGCGGGGTAGAAACCATCACCCCCGCCCTTTATGCGTCCGCTTCTCCTCCTGCTCGTCGCCGTCACCGCCTTTGCCGCCGATCCCGCCGCGAAACTGCGCATCTATGAGCTTGGGGCTCCAGGCTCAGACAAGCTGAGCGACCTGCCCGCGCGTTACGCCGAAGCGATGTCCATGGGCTATACCGCCGAGATGCCGAACCCCGTCTTCCGTCTGAGCAATCTGGCGTTCCTGCCTGCGGATCGAGCCGAGCGTCTCGATCTCTACGTCCAGTATGCGCGCGACTTCAAAGTGCGCCGCCCAGGCGTCCTTTTCATCCATGGCGGTGGCTTCACCGGTGGCGACAAGGCGGAGTATCGCTCCGCGAGCGTGAGCGCCGACCTCGCCCGGGCGGGATACGTCGTCGTGAGTTGCAACTATGTCCTAGGTCCAAAGGACAGGCCCGGGGTGTGGCCGCGGAACATCGCTGATTGCCGTGATGCCGTCCGCTGGATGCGGGCGAATGCGGACGTGCTCGGTCTCGACCCTGACCGCATCGCGGTCGCTGGCGGTTCGGCCGGCGGTTACCTCGCTCTGATGGTCGGACTTTCGGACGACAAGACTGGTCCCGGCGGCGATTCGACGGCGAAGCATTCGGCCAAGGTCTCCGCGGTCATCGACATGTATGGCGTCGTGAATTTCTCCAAGCACGGCAAAGGCGTCGTCCCGGGCGTTTCGGCCGCGGAGCAGGCCGCCTATCTTCCGGAAAGCCAGTGCGATGCGCAGGACCCGGCGGTACTGATCCTGCATGGCACCGCCGACACCACGGTCGATATCGCGCAGTCCGAAGCCATGGCCAAGGCCCTGCGCGCGGCCAAGGTGTCCCACGAGTATGTCGTCGTCGACGGAGCTCCGCACACCTTCGACTTACACCCCAAGGGTAAGGGCTGGAAGCGGACGGGCGTAATGGCTGGAGCCGAAGTGATTAGTAGTTCAACGAAGGCTGACCTCACCGAGGCGACCCTCGACTTCCTGGCCCGCACAATCGGGAAGTAAGGCTTACTCCTTCAAGCGGGCCATCACCGTCGAGCCTTGCAGCTGGACGTCGAAGCGGCCGGTGTCTTCGAGCATGCGGTAGAACTTCGCATAGCGCGGGGCGTTGGCCTCGAGTCCGGGATGTTCCTGCAGGAGGAACTTCTTGATGACCTCGACCTTCAGCCATTCGCCTTCGGGGGCGAGGCCCGTGGCGACGTCGACGAGCGCATCGATGATATCCTGACGTTGCTGCAACTGCGAACGACGCTGGTCGGCCTCGGCCTTACCTTGGGCCTGTTGGGCCGAAGTGAGGTTGGGGCGGTCACGGTAATCCTGGCCGGAATTGTCCTGCGGCGGCCGGGCTTCGCGCGGCGCGCGCGGTTCGCGGGCCTGGCGCGGTTCGCGCTGGGGGCGTTCCGGACGGGGCTCACGGGCTTCGCGCCGGGGGCCGGGCTCACGCTGCGGACGCGGGGCATCGGCGAAGCGGAGGTCGGGCAGCATCTTCTCAAACTGGTCGAGCAAGGCGCCGGCTTCCTTGTTGGTTTTCGGCGTCAGCGACCGAAGCGCCTGGGCGAGCAGGGCGAGGGCCTTGCGCGGGTCGGACTTGGCGGTCTGCTCATCGTCCATGCGCGCGCGCAGCTCGGAAAGGTTCAGGTAGTGATGCGCGGTGGAGCGGAGCGCCTTGTGCGTGCGTTCGCCCATCACGATGATGCGGACGCCGAGGCGTTTGGCATCTTCGACCACCGGGGTGAAGTCGCTGTCGTTCGTGACGAAGATCAGGGTCGTCGGCGGGTTGGCGCCAGCCATCAGCTTCACCGCGTCGATGGTCAGACGCATGTCAGCCGCGTTCTTGCCGGGCGTGTAGCTACGCTGGTCGACGAGCTCGAGTTCGGCCCACTCCTGGGCGGCGGCGCGCCAGCCGCTGAGACGGCCTTGGAAGTCACCATAGGCTTTGGCGGCGGCGATCGCTGTGTCGCCGATGAAGCGACGGAGGGTGGGGAGGTGCTGGTGAGAGACGTTGTCCGCGTCGATCAGGACACCGATACGCTGGTTCGGCTGGGCCTTGGCGGCTTCCGGGGTGGAGGTCGAGGAGGCGTCCGCCTGCCGCTTGGTCGGTTTGACGGCGCGACGGCCGGCGGGCTTGGCGCTACGGCGGGCGGGAGCGGTCTTCTTGGCTTTGGGTCGGGTCACGGCAGAGAGTCCTTCCTATCCCTGCGGACGAAGCCTTGGCTCTACAATGCGAATCCTCCGTGCGTCCGGGCCGCCCGTCGGTATATTATTTAGTTGGAACTTAAGGGTTTTACGGATGTTAAAGCACTGTGCCTTCACGGTCGTATCTCTCCTTTGCTCTGGTCGTCGCCTTGTGCCTCGGCGCAGGGCGTTTGTCCGCCGCCGAGCCCGCCTGGATCGCCAAGCCGGGGCCTTGGGGTGACCTGCAGGTGCGGACCGTCTACCTCGAGCCGCCGGAGAACATCCTCGCCGTCGTCTCCAAGCCGTCGTCGGTCACCCGCTGGACCTTCGAGCAGACCACCGAGAAAGGCGTCCGGGCCATCATGGAGAAGGCTGGACTCCCTTCCGCGAGCATCGATCGGCTGATGGGTCCGACGCAGGTCATCGCCAGCGGCAACAACGTCATCGTCCTACCCAAGGTGGCGGACCTCGTGGAGCTCAGCCAGTCCGCCCGCTCCGCCTTATATCTTGAGCTGGCGAAGTCGGCCGCGAACGAATACCAGCGAGATCCCGTCTTCATCCACGGCGGCGATATCGAGGACTGGCTGGCCGAGACCGAGATCACCAAGCCGCAGCAGGAGCTGCTGCGCAAGCTGCTCTGGCGGCGGGGTTCAGCCCTCGTCTTCAGCGATATCCAGGCGGTGCTTTCCTTGGCCAAGACCTCGGAGGAAATCGCCGCCGTCTTCCGGACCATCACGCGCGTCCGCAGCCTTCTGGTCGAGCTCAAGCTGCCGCTCAAGGACGGTCGTGGGACGTTCATCGATTATTGGAGCGCGGGTAACCTCAACGCGGAGCGGACGCCCTTTCTCGTCGCCATCACGCGACGCCGGGCGCCCCAGCTGATCGACGTCACCCAGTTCCTGCCGACCTTGGCCCGGCGTCGCGTGTATACTTTTCCCACCGCCGCGATGGGATTGAAGGGGCGCCTGCCGGACTGTCACTGGACCTCCTTGAATTTCTTCGAGGAAGAGCCCAAGGACCTTTACCTCGACACCGCCAAGGCTTCCGAGCATCTGCTGTCAGGTTATGTGGCCGTCGATCCGCCTTACAAGTTCGGCGATGTCCTGTGCTTCCTCGACAACGGCGAGGGCCTTCATACCTGCGTCCAGGTCGCGGATGACATCGTCCTTACCAAGAATGGCGAAAGCATCCTGGCTCCTTGGACATTCATGTCCCTCAAGGATGTCGATGATATCTACCGTCGCTCGGCCGGCACCCGTATCCAAGGTTACCGTCTCAAGCCGCGCTGATTTCGGGCTGGCGCGGCGCTGTCCCCGGCGGGAATCGAACCCACATCCTCGGTTTAGGAAACCAATGTTCTATCCGTTGAACTACGGGAACGCGACGTGAGTAAGCCCGCTTTCGGGTGAGCGGGCAAGCCCGCATCGGCGGGTGGGCTTGACTCTGCCCGGATTGGGTCAAGTTCTTGACCATGGCCCTCTACATGTCCGTCCTCGCTGAAGCCCCGTTGGCGATCCCTGGTTGGGCCTGGGTCGCCTTCCTTGGCTTCGTGGTCTCCATGCTGGCCCTCGACCTCGGGGTCTTCAATAAGACCGATCACAAGCCGTCCTTCAAGGAGGCGGTCGCCTGGTGCGTCGTCTGGATCTCGCTCGCGGTGGCCTTCGGCTTCCTGCTCTCCGCATGGAAAGGCCCGGAGGACGCCCAGTTGTTCGCCGCCGGCTACGTCCTCGAGCTGGCCCTCTCGGTCGATAACCTGTTCATCTTCATCCTGGTCTTCGCCCACTTCAAGATTCCGGACCACCTGCAGCACCGCGTCTTGTTCTGGGGCATCATCGGCGCCGTCGCCATGCGGGCGGCCTTCATCGTCGCCGGCGTCGCGGCCGTCGAGAGCTTCACTTGGCTGCTGCCGATTTTCGGCCTCTTCCTCCTGTTCACGGGCGTCAAGCTGGCCCTCTCGCGAGACGAGCACGAAGGCAAGGGCATGGACGAGAACCTCTTCGTCAAGGTCGCCCGGAAGTTCTTTCCGCTGACCCCGCACCTGCATGGCAATAAATTCTGGGTCAAGGAGGACGGCGTCCGCCGCTTCACGCCCCTCTTCCTGGTGCTGATCGTGGTCGAGGGCACCGACCTGATCTTCGCGGTCGATTCCATCCCAGCCGTCCTCGGCATCCTGCCTCCGAATCTGCCGATCGAAGAGAAGCGGTTCATCGCCTTCACTTCGAACATCTTCGCGATCATGGGACTACGTTCCATGTATTTCGCCCTGGCCGGCTTCATGCAGTATTTCCGCTTCCTCAAGCCTGCGCTCGCGTTCGTCCTCGTCTTCATCGGCCTCAAGATGATCCTGCCTTGGGCGGCCGGGTTGGGCCAACCTGCCGGACAGTTCGCTTCTTGGATGCCGGCGCGTTTTGTCGAGCACGGCCGCGTGCATCTGCCCACTGAGCTCTCGCTCGCGGTCATCGGAGTCACCTTGGCCTTGGCCATCGCGTTCTCTGTCGCCTTCCCGAAGAAGAAATAGCCGAGGTTTGGTGTTTCCTCCCCGCCCCCCGTCCGCCACGCTCGGGGCGTGTTCCGAGGTCGCTATAAGCTTTACCTGCCCTACCTGAAGGGGAGCCGGACGCTGTTGGTCTTTTCCTTGCTGGCGGCCGTCGTCTTCGCGGCCGCCAACGCCTTCGGTCTGCCTTTCCTGATGGGCAAGGTGCTGCCGGCGGTCTTCGGCGACGCCGCCGCTCGCGCGGCGCCTTTGTTGTCCTGGCCGGACAGCTTCGGTGGCGGCGCCATCCTTCACCTCCCGAAGGGATACGAGATCGTCTTCGCAG
The DNA here is from genome assembly GCA_044361555.1 of Opitutales bacterium. Lineage (GTDB taxonomy): Bacteria > Verrucomicrobiota > Verrucomicrobiia > Opitutales > UBA953 > UBA953. Next base: position 616 of record JBIKIO010000035.1, on the reverse strand, counting down.
TCGCTTTCCTGCCGGTCGTCATGCTCATCCGCGGGCTCGGCGAGTTCTTCTCCACCTATCTCCTCAATCTCGCCGGCCTGCGGGTCATCGAAGCCGTCCGCCGCGATGTGTTCGGGCGGTTGCAGCAGATGCATCTGGGTTTCTTCGGGCGGCATTCGGTCGGCGACCTGATGGCCCGGCTGATCACGGACGCCAACTCGGTGCGGCTCGTGTTGGTCGATGTCTCCAACGATCTGATCGTCCAGCCGCTGACGCTGGTCTTCGCCTTGGGCTACGTCGTCTGGGTCTGCCTCTCGCACGAGAGCGGCTTCTGGTTCCTCGCCTGCCTCCTCGTGGTACCGGTGGCCGTCCTGATGGTGCGCTCGGTCGCCCAGCGCATTCAGCGCCGCACCCAGCAGGGGCTTACTTCGGCCTCCGACCTCAACAGCATCGCGGTCGAGAATCTCCAGTCGGCCCGCGAGATCCGGGCCTACGGACTGCAGGCCCGGGAGTCAGAGCGTTTCAGTCAGGCGAGCCGGGAAGGCCTGCGCATCCAGGGCAAGCTGGTGCGCTACGAGAAGGCCTTGTCACCTCTGGTCGAACTTACGGCGGCCATGGGTATCGCCGCCGCCATCGG
>JBIKIO010000050.1:0-9928 GCA_044361555.1 Opitutales bacterium | reverse complement strand
AGTCAGAGCGTTTCAGTCAGGCGAGCCGGGAAGGCCTGCGCATCCAGGGCAAGCTGGTGCGCTACGAGAAGGCCTTGTCACCTCTGGTCGAACTTACGGCGGCCATGGGTATCGCCGCCGCCATCGGTTTCGGCGCGATGAACGGCTTCACGTTGCCTGAACTGCTCTCGCTCATCGTCGCTTTCTATTTCGCCTATGGACCGATCAAGCGCCTCGGCAATGTCACCAGCCGCCTGAGCATGGCCGCGCCCGGCCTCGCCCGTCTCGAGGAGGTCCTGCGGTCTGAGATCGAAGTGGCGGACGCGGCCGACGCCCGTCCGCTGGCCCGCGTGCGTGGCGACCTGGAGTTCGCCGACGTCTGTTTTGGTTATGGCGCGGATCCGGTCCTCGCCGGAGTGACGCTGCGGATCCCCGCCGGCCAGTCCGTCGCGCTCGTCGGCCCGAGCGGCGCCGGCAAGAGCACTTTCGTCAACCTGGTCCCGCGTTTCTTCGACCCTCAGCAGGGACTGATCCGCATCGACGGCCAGGATCTGCGTTCCGTCCGTCAGCACGACCTCCGTGCAAACATCGCCTTGGTCTCCCAGGAGCCTGTCCTCTTCAACGAATCCATCCTCGAGAACATCCGTCTCGGCCGACCGGCGGCGACCGATGCCGAGGTCCGCGAAGCCGCCCGCCTCGCCGGCGCGCTGGATTTCATCGAAGCCCAACCGGAAGGCTTCCAGACCAAGGTCGGTGAACGTGGCGGACGCCTGTCCGGCGGCCAGCGTCAGCGTGTCTCGATCGCCCGGGCCTTTCTCAAAGATGCGCCCCTGCTCATCTTGGACGAAGCGACCTCGGCGCTCGACACCGATACCGAACGCAGCATCCAGCTTTCCTTGGCGCAGCTGATGAAGGGCCGGACGACGCTGATCGTCGCGCACCGCTTCAGCACCATCCGGGATGTCGACCGTGTGCTCGTCTTCGACGGCGGACGCATCGTGGCGGACGGCCCGCGCGAGGCGGTCTATGCTTCGTCGGAACTCTTCCGCCGGCTGTGGGATAACCAATCGAAGGACCTGAGCTGATGCGCCTGCTGGTCGTCAAGTTCACCGGACTGCGCGGCGCGTTGGCCGCGACGGCGGGTCTGCGCACGATCCGCGAGCGCCACCCGGGCGCGCAGGTGACCTTCGTCACCTCGCCAGGCTCAGAGCCGGCCCTCGAGGGCTGTCCGGCCGTCGTCGAGACCATCGGCTTCGGCGCCGAAGGCTCCCATCTGGCGCTCATCTCGCGGCTTCGTCGGCAGCGGTTCGACGTCGCCGTCGCGCTGGGCGGCCATTGGTTGGCCAACCGCCTCGTGGCGCTCAGCGGCGCCGGCGTGCGGGCCTGTGGCGGGCATGCGCCCTTCTTCCTTCGTCCGCTCATGCATCATCAGGTCTTCGGGGCCGCCGTCGACCCGCATGAGGCCGCCCGCGATCATGAGGTGCTTTCGCGCGTCCTTGGTTTCCATGCCGAGACGCCGGCGATGTGGTTCGCCCCCTCCCGCATGCAGGAGCATGGGATGATGCTGGAGGAGGGACGCTTTGCGGTGATCCATCCGGGCGCCACCCGGCCGGAGCGCATCCTCGAGATCGACAAGTGGGCCACGGTGGCCCGTGAACTCATCGCTTCGCGTGCGGTCGAACGTATTGTCGTCTCGGCCGGCCCCGGCGGCGCCGAGCGCATCATGGCCGAAGCCCTCTGCGGGCTGATCGGGCCGGTAGCGATGTCGACCGGCGGCCGCCTGCGCTTCGCCCAGCTCGCCCGGCTCATCAAGGAGTCGCGGCTCTTCCTGGGTGCGGATTCTTCAGTGCTCCAGCTCGCCGCCGCGGTCGGCACGCCCGTCGTCGGCGTCTTCGGCCCGTCCGACTACGCCCGCGCCCGCCCATGGGGAACCGTGCACCGGGTCGTCCGCGTCGACACGACGTCGTTCGAAGGCGAGCCTCGCGCCGACTATCTCGCGCGTATGGACCGGGCGCTGGCTCGGATCACGGCCCCGCAGGTCACGCAGGCCGCCGAGGAAGTCCTGCGCATCACGACGCCTTAAGGGCGTCGCTTGACCTCGCCCGCGCTTCGGCGACATTAGCCCCGTGTCCAGCTCCGCCGCCCATTACGACGCCGTCATCATCGGGGCGGGCATGTCCGGCCTCGCCGCCGCGGTCCGTCTGGGGATGTTCGGACGCAAGGTCCTGGTCTTGGAGCGGCATAACGCCCCCGGCGGGCTCAATTCCTTCTACGCCCGCGGCAAGCGGAAGTATGACGTCGGCCTGCACGCGCTGACCAACTGGGTCCCGGAAGGAGCCAAGGGCGCGCCATTGGTCAAGCTGATGCGCCAGCTGCGTATCCGTCGGGAGGAACTCGACCTCTGTCCGCAGCTGGGCTCGCGCGTCACGATGGCCGGGAAGAACCTCCGGCTGAATAATGATTTCGACTCCTTGCTGGCCGACGTCGCCCGGGAGTTCCCCGGCTCCGTCGACCGATTCGTCGCGCTGGACGCCTGGATCGCCGGCCTCGACGAGGCCGCGCTCGAGGCTCATGGCGGTTCGGCCCGTGCGCTTCTCGACGAGCGCATCGGTGATCCGTTGCTGCGCGATATGCTCCTGCTGCCGACGTGTTTCTATGGTAGCGCCTTGGAGAATGACATCGAAGTCTCCCAGTTCGCCGTGATGTGGCGTTCGCTTTTCCGCGAAGGCTTCGCCCGTCCTTTCGTGGGCGTGCGCCAGGTCATCCGTCTGCTCACCGACCGTTGTCGCGAGCACGGTGTCGAGCGGCGTATGAAGTGCGGTGTGACGCGGATCGAAGTGCGGGCCGGCCGCGCCTCCGCGCTCATCCTGGACGATGGCACGGAGGTCACCGCCGACGCTGTCTACTCTTCGGCTGGCGCCGTGGAGACGATGCGCCTGCGTTCGGATGCTCCGCCTGCGGCCGCGGCCGCTGAGATCGGCCGGCTGGGTTATGCCGAGACGATCGCGACCTATGACGCCGCCGCCTTCGCTGGTTTCGGCTGGCAGGACACCATCATCTTCTTCTGTGATGCCGAGCGCTTCAGCTACCGGGCGCCGGACGGACTCGTCGATCCGTCCTCGGGGGTCGTCTGCATCCCGAACAATTACCATTACGGCGAGGGCAGGGCGTTGGACGAGGGTTGGCTGCGGGTCACCTCGCTCGCCAATCACGACGCCTGGTGCGCATTGCCAGAGGATGAGTATCAGGCGCGCAAGCAGGAGTGGTGCGGCCGCCTCAATCGCGTCGCGCGGGCGCATCTGCCCGCCGTCGCCGACGCCGCGCATGACGCGGCACTGACCTCGACCGACGTCTTTACGCCGCGGACCGTGCGTAAGTTCACCGGCCACCTGAACGGCGCGATCTACGGGGCGACCGTCAAACGGCGCGACGGCCGGACCGACCTCGCGAACCTCTTCCTGATCGGTACCGATCAGGGTTTCCTCGGGGTCACCGGCGCAATGTTGTCTGGCATTTCCATGGCCAACCTGCACGGTCTGAAGGCGTAACCCCGCCGTCATGAGCACCCCCGCATTCCCGGCCGAGCCGCGCCCTCTCTGGAAGGATCTCCTACATCCGGCCGTCATCGTCGGCGCCCTCGGCTACTTCGTCGACATCTACGACCTCACGCTGTTCATGACCGTGCGTGAGCAGAGTCTGAAAGACCTCGGCCTGGGACATCTCATCACGGGCGGCCAGTGGTACCATGACCTGATGTCCTGGCAGATGGCCGGTATGCTCCTCGGTGGTATCTTCTTCGGCATCCTCGGCGACCGCATGGGCCGTCTCACGACCCTCTTCGGTTCCATCCTGCTCTATTCCCTGGCCAATATCGCCAATGGTTTCGTCAACAGCTTCGAAGCTTATGCGACCTGGCGCTTCATCGCGGGCATCGGTCTCGCGGGCGAGCTCGGCGGCTGCATCGCGCTCGTGTCGGAATCCCTCTCCAAGGAGCGTCGCGGTTACGGCACCGCGCTCGTCGCGACGGTCGGCGTCTTCGGAGCGGTCGTGGCCGGCCTGATGGCCGAAGTCGTGACCTGGCGGACCAACTTCTTCATCGGTGGCGGTCTGGGCTTGGCGTTACTAGCCATGCGCGTCGGCGTCCGGGAGTCGGGCATGTTCCATCACGCCAAGTCCGTCGAATCCCCCGGCTCGGTCTCCCGCGGTAATTTCTTCGCGTTGTTCACCAGCCGGGACCGTTTCGCCCGTTACGCCCGTTGCATCCTGATCGGACTGCCGACCTGGTTCATGATCGGTATCCTAGTCCAGCGGGCAGGTTCACACTTCGCACCGGCCATGGGCGTCGACGGCGCCATCCTCTCCAGCCGAGCGGTGGCGCTCTTCTATCTCGGCCTCACCTTCGGAGACTTCGGAAGCGGCTTCGGCAGCCAGCTCATCAAATCCCGTCGCAAGACGGTCTTCGCCTTCCTGGTCTTCAGCGCGGTCTGCGTCGGGGTCTACCTGCTCGGTACCACGGGATGGAGCGCGACCAGCTTCTACGGACTCATCTTCCTCCTCGGCCTCGGCATGGGTTATTGGGCGATCTTCGTCACTATCGCCGCCGAGCAGTTCGGCACCAATCTCCGCGCCACCGTGGCGACCACCGTGCCCAACTTTGCCCGCGGCTCCCTCGTCCTGCTTACCTTTGGCTTCACGTGGCTCACCGGGACCAAGGAACAGCCGTGGCTCACCGCGCCGCAGGCGGCCGGCATCCTCGCGCTGATCTGCTTTGGCTCCGCCTTCCTTGCCTTATGGAAGATGGAAGAGACCTACGGTAAGGACCTCGACTACCAGGAGCAGAAGTAAGCCTCGCCGCTTACTTCTTGGCCGGAGCGGCCGCGTCGGCCACGCAGCGGAAGCCGGCGTGGTTCGTCGACGTCAGCATGTCGAGGCCCTGGCGGGAGGTCGGCCGGTAGCGGAAGCAGTAGCCCTCGTCGCAGAGCCAGGAGCCGCCGCGGATCACGTGCTGGCCGAAACCGGTCTGCTCCGGGTCGTGGCCGACGGCCGGTCCGATCGGGGCGTCCTTGGGCGAGACTTTGTAGTATTGGAGACCATACCAGTCTTCGCACATTTCCCAGACGTTGCCCGAGACATCGTAGAGTCCGTAGCCGTTGGGCGCGAAGGATTTCACTGGAGCCACGGAGGTGAAACCGTCGGCGCCGCTGTCACGCTCGGGGAACTTGCCCTGCCAGTGGTTACTCATGATCTTGCCGTCCGGGCGTTCTTCGTCGCCCCAGACATACGGCTTGTCCTTGAGGCCGCCGCGCGCGGCGAACTCCCACTCGGCTTCCGTCGGCAGTCGCTTGCCGGCCCACTTGGCGAAGGCCTGCGCGTCCTTGTAGGTGACGCAGACCACGGGGTGGTTCATGCGCTGTTCGATCGACGAGCCGGGTCCGTCGGGCTGCCGCCAGTTAGCGCTGGCGGTGAACTTCCACCACGGGAGGTCCGCGCCGCTGCATTGGAAAGGGTTCACGCCAGAGACGCGGTGGAAGATGAGGGCGCCGCCCTTGAGGTATTCGGGCGGGGCCTTGGGGAATTCCCGGGGGTCGAGGTCCTTCTCCGCGTCGGTCACGTAGCCGGTCGCGTCGACGAATTTCTTGAACTGCGCGTTGGTCACTTCGGTGACGTCCATCCAGAAGCCCTTGATTACGACCGCGTGCGCCGGGGCTTCCTCCGCGTGCTTCTCGTCGGCCTTGTCCGTGCCCATGGTGAACTCGCCGCCGGGGATCCAGGCCATGCCGGCGTTGTCCGGGGTGGGAATGACGGAAGAGTCGCGCAGGGCCAGGACGACAAAGGGCGTGACCATGAGGATGAGTGCGACGGTGATAATCCACCTCTTGGCTTGGCCTGCGGGGCTGGGATGAGCGGCGGTTTCCATGGGTCATGATTTCTTAAGGAGCGGGCAGGGCAGGGCGAACCTTTTGCGGGGAGGGTCGGATATCGCCTCGCCCAACGGGGCTTTTCTGCCTTATCCAAGGCGTATGAGTTCGACCCAAGAAGAAGTCCTTCAGATCTTCCGTGATTCCAAGGCCCTCCTGACCGGCCACTTCGTCCTCCGCTCCGGCTTGCACAGCGGCCATTTCTTCCAGTGTGCCCAGGTCTGCCAGCACATGGACAAGGTCAGCCGCCTCATCGAACTCCTCCGCCCGAAGCTGGCCGCGCATCCTTGCGACACGGTCCTCGCCCCGGCGATGGGCGGACTCGTGGTGGGGCAGGAAATCGCCCGTCAGCTCGGCGTGCGTTTCGTCTTCGCCGAAAAGGAGAACGACAAGCTGGTCCTCCGTCGTAATTTCACCTTCCGTCCCGGCGAGCGCGTGATCGTCGCCGAAGACGTCGTCACCCGCGGCGGTCGCGCCCAGGAGTGCCTGGATATTCTGCAGGCCAACGGAGCCACCGCCGTCGGCGTGGCTTCTCTGGTCGATCGCTCGGCCGGGCAGACCAAATTCAGCGTGCCTTTCGTCTCTCTGCTGGAGCTGAACTTCCCCACGTATGCGGCGGACGCGGTCCCTGCCGAATTGGCGAAGCTTCCGGCGACCAAGCCGGGATCCTGAGACTCGGGACTACTCGGCGGTTTTTGGCCTAAAAACAAGGGTTTGGGGGCCGCTTGTGCCTTGTGCCTTGCACCTTGGCGGAGGCTTCCCTACGCCAAACCACTCACTTTCCATGGATCGCAAGAACTTCTTCCTGGGTATGGCCTGCATCGTCGGCGCCTTCGCCCTTTTCTTCCTCACCAAGCCGGCCACCCCGCCTCCGGGCGCCGCTCCGGCCCCGTCCGCCGCCGTCGCTCCGGTCGCTCCGGCCCTGGTCGCCAAGGCGTCGTCCACCTTGCCTGCCTCGGCTCAGTCTGGTCGTTCGGTTCCGCGGGAATCCGCGCAGCCCTTCGTCCTGCAGAATGACCACCTCGAGGTGACCCTCACCAATCGCGGGGGCGCCATCCGGGAGATTCGCCTGAAGAAGGAGTTCGCCGACGTCACCAAGCAGAGCGTCATCATCTTCAATGCCGGCAACGATGAATCCGCGCTCGCGCTTGCCCTGAAGAATCCGGTCACCGGCAAGCTCGAGACCCTCCTTTCCGAATTCGTCGAGCAGCCTGGCACCCCCGCCGACACGATCACCCTCGTCGGCGGCCTCGCCGACGGTACCCGCATCGAGCGCACCTTCACCCTGACCGCCAAGGCTGGCACCGTGGCCGAGCCTTACTCGCTGGGCTTCGTCACCAAAGTCATCCCGCCTGCCGGAAAGCCTGCCGCCACGGTCTGGGTCTCCACCGGCTGCTGGCAGCCGACCGAAGGCGACTCCGCCAATCAGTTCCTCTCGGTGCTCGCCTACGACGGCGACGACCTGACCCGCGTCGGACTCGATGTCTTCAGCGATTCCAGCGGCTTCTTTGGTCTCGGTGCCCACAAGGCCCAGGCTGACCACGCCGTCGCTTCCGTCGCCAAGCCGCTCCTCTGGGTCGCTTCCGGCAACCAGTTCTTCTCCTCGATCATCCATCCGGCCGACGCGTCCGCCCGCGGAGCCCGCACCGAAGTCCTGGTCCTGCCAGTGGGTCTCGAGGCCGGCAAGCGCGGTCTGCAGGCCTTCGCCTCGTGGGAGTCGGTCCCGGCCGCCGACCTCTCCCGTACCTTTGCCGGCGAGTTCTTCGTCGGACCTAAGGAATACGCCCGCGTGGCCGCGCTGCCCGATGGTCAGGTCGCCGTCCTGCAGTTCTCGAAGCTCCTCGGCTTCATCTCTTTCGGCGCCGTCTGCAAACTGCTCCTCGCCATCCTCGGCGGCGTGCATTGGCTCCTCGAGTGGAGCGGCGCCTGGTCCTGGGGTTGGGCGATCGTCCTGCTGACCTGCCTCATCAAGGTCATCACCTGGCCGCTAACGGCGATCCAGATGAAGGCCGCCAAGAAGATGCAGAAGTTCGCGAAGCCCATGCAGGACATCCGCGAGAAGCATAAGGACAACCCTGAGAAGATGCAGAAGGAGCTCATGAAGCTCTACACCGAGAACAAGATCAACCCCTTCGCCGGCTGCCTTCCGATCCTCATCCAGATGCCGATCTTCTTCGGCTTATACACCGCGTTCCAGACCACGGTCGAACTGCGCCTGCACTCCTTCCTCTGGATCGCCGACCTCTCCGCCCCGGACACGGTCTTCGAGCTCGGCGGCTTCCCGGTCAACCTGCTGCCCGTCCTCATGGGTATCACCATGTGGCTCTCGATGCGCATGAGCCCGCAGCCGTCCGGCGACGGCTCCCAGAAGATGATCTTCCTGATGATGACCCTGTTGTTCCCGGTCATCTGTTACCCGATGGCGTCGGCCCTGACGCTGTACATGACCATCCAGAACCTGTTGACGATGCTCCAGACCTGGCTTACCAAGGATGAGCCGGACGTCGTGGTGATCGCGCCGTCGCCGAAGAAGGTCAAAGGCTGATTTTCCAACCCCCATCCCATCATGTCTGGTCATAGCAAGTGGCACACGACGAAGCGGCACAAGGCCGTCATTGACGCCAAGCGCGGCAAGATCTTCTCCGTGCTCGCGAAGGAGATCACCCTCGCGGCGCGCGCCGGCGGCGGCAGCCCTGAATCCAACGCGCGCCTCCGTACGCTCATGGACAAGGCCCGCGCCTCCAACATGCCGTCGGACAACATCAAGCGCGCGGTCCAGAAGGGCACCGGCGAGATCCCGGGCGTCATCTACGAAGAGATCGTCTACGAGGGTTACGCCCCCGGCGGTGTCGGCCTCATCATCGAGGTCACGACGGACAACAAGAACCGCGCCGCGGCCGAAGTCCGCCAGGCCTTCAATGATAACGGCGGCAACATGGCCCAGACGGGCGCGGTGTCGCATAGCTTCCTTAAGAAGGGTCAGTTCCTCATCGGCGCCTCCCAGATCGGTGAAGACGCCCTGATGGAGCTCGTCCTTGAGGCCGGCGCCGAAGACGTCGTCAACAACGGCGACCACTTCGAAGTGCTTTCCCCGATCGCGGCCTTCGACGCCATCTCGAAGGCGCTGCAAGAGAAGTCCATCAAGCCCGAGTCGGCGGAGCTCGCCTATGTCTCGAGCATCCCGGTCGCCGTCGGCGACGCCGCCGTGGCCAAGCAGGTGCTCGAGCTGATCGACGCCCTCGAAGCTCTGGACGACGTCAAGGCCGTCCACGGCAACCAGGAGATCGACGAGAAACTGCTGTCCTGAGCCGGGCGGATTTCCGCCTACGCTTTACGGCTTCACTGTCCGGCTGGTCCGGGTAGTGTGGCCGCGTGTCTTCTCCTCGTCGTCAGTCAGGCAGCGCATCCTCGGGCGTCCGCACGGCCGCTCGGGCCGTCATCCTGCGCGGTGACGAAATCCTCGCGGTCCGCATCCGGACCGAGGAAGGCGAATTCCTCGTGCTGCCGGGTGGCGGGCAGAATCATGGAGAAACCTTACGGGACACCGTCCAGCGGGAGGTCTTTGAGGAGCTCGGCCTCCGGGTCGTGCCGCAGGGACTGGTCTATCTCCGGGAATACGTCGGTAAGAACCACGCCATGCACCGGATCCATGGCCACTTCCATCAGGTCGAAGCGGTCTTCCATTGTCGCTGCGACGACCTCGGGCCCATCGGGGAGGGAAGGGAGCGCGACCGTCGGCAGGTGGGTTTCGAGTGGCTCCCCTTGGCGCGGCTGGCGGATTACCCCCTTTCGCCCAAGGGCTTGGGGGAGGTCATCGCCAAGGCCTTGCAGGACGGTTCGGCGACCTATCTCGGCGACGTGCATTGAAGGCTTGCCAGAGGGCGGTCCGCTCCCTTTGTTCACGTTCCTCTTTCTTGGGGTTATAGCTCAGTTGGTTAGAGCGCCTGATTGACATTCAGGAGGTCGATGGTTCAAGTCCATCTAACCCCACCACTTCGCAGCCCCGGCCTGGAAAACCCAGTCCGGGGCTC
>JBIKIO010000069.1:0-6776 GCA_044361555.1 Opitutales bacterium | reverse complement strand
TCATCGCAGTCGAAGGTGAAGTTATACTTGCCGTCGACGGGGGCGTCGAACTGGGCGGTCCAGACCATCGCGAAGGCGTCCTTCTGGCCGGACTGGGCGACGTCGATCACGCCGGTGTTGAAGTCTTCCATCAGCGCGGGCTTGAGCGTCGAGAAGTCCGGGAGGGTCTTCCACTCGCCCTTATACATCGTGCCGACGAGATTCTTGAGCGCGGTCTTGGCGGGCGGGAACGGGTGGGCCTTGAGCAGCTCATCGGCGGTCCACGGGGTCGTACGCTTGGCGGTCGCGGCGCGGACGGACTTCACTTCGTCGATGGAGACCGGGCCGGCGCCACCGGCGAAGCTCTTGCGGATATACGTGAGCACGGCGGCGATCTTCTCGTCGCTGAGGACCGCGCCCTGGGGCGGCATGTCGATAGCGTAGGTCTTGCCGGCGACTTCGACCGGGCCGCTCAGGCCGTTGAGCACGATCTTGATGGTGCGGGCCGGGGCGCCCTTGGGCCAATCGCTGCCCACGAGGGGAGGCAGGCCGTTGAGACCCTTGCCGTCGGGGCCGTGGCAGGCGCCGCAGAGGGTGTTATAGATTTGAGCGCCGTCTTCGGCGGCCGTCACGAAGACAGCCGAAGCCAAGAGGGCGAGAAGCGACGAGGTGCGCATAAGGGGTATGGCCTCCATCAAGCCCCATATTTAAGATGGTGCAAGTCGGATAGGCTCGGGGAGAGGCCCATAATGAGAGGACTGAGTTGAGGACTGCATTGAGGGCTGAATCGAGGGCTGAATGGATTGATACAAAGCACTCCGCCTGAGTGCCCAACCGCCAACCGCTAACCGCCAGCCGCCATCACCTGAAATGGGTAGGGTCGGGACCGCCTCACGACAGTGCTGTATCCGTTTCGGGTGGCGGGTGCCTTGGGTAGGGATGCGATGACATCGCATCCGCCTGCCTCGAGGTAGGGCAGCACCGCGTGCTGCCCCTAGTTGCCTTGGGTAGGGCGGCGATTGCCATCGCCGCCGCTCGAGACCGCAGGAGCGCAGTCGTCGGCTCTTAGCCAGCCGCTCTGATGCCGCATATCCGTCCGCGAACGGACGCGACGCAGTCGCGCCCCTACCTCAGTATGCCGCTATCCTTGTCACCGTGTCACCATGCCAGCATGTCCCCACGCGGCTCTGCCGCGCTGCACTTACCGCGCCCGATACAGCCCCTGCGGATCGTAGAGCCACCAGGCGTCGAACGGGTTGGCGAGAGCCGGGAGTTCGAGATACGGACGGCCCTTGTCGTCGATACGGGAGACGACGCCGGAGGCTTCGGTGCGAGTCGGGGGCGTCGTCAGCGGCATGGCGCTCGGCGCGACCGGGACAGGCAGGAGATCAAGGACGGCGGTTTCTTCGATGCGCTCGATGACGTTGTCGACCCACTTAAGTTCCTTGGCCTTGTCGCCGAAAGCCGTCCAGTCACCGGTGGAATCGTTGGCATACATCTGCTTCACGAACTCTTCGAGCGAGATGCCCATCTTCTTGGCGACGGGCGTCGCGAGACGGTCGAACCACTGGTTGGTGAAGTCGATCTGCTCCTTGAGCACGGTCATGTTGCCGCGGACGACGTTCGAGGCCTGGTGATGCAGGAGGATGGTGTTCGGATAGCAGTAGGAGCGTTCGGCGAGCGTGCAGATGACGGCGGTCATCGAGGCGGCGAAGCCCTTGACGACGACGTGCACCGGCGCCTTGGAGGCGGCCATGGCCTTCTGGATCTGGTAACCAGCGGCGACGGAACCGCCCGGGGAGTTGTCGACGACGATGAAGATCGGGAACTCGGACGACTGGTTGTTATAGAAGGCGATGCGCGTGCAGACGTAGTCGGCGAGCTGCTCGGTCACGGCGCCGTTGAAGGCGATGCGGCGGTCGCTGATATACAGCACGCCGTCGACGAGCGGATCCTTGAGGTACTTCGGCTTGGCCTTGCTGGCGACCTTGCGGGCCTCGTCTTCTTTCTGGAAGCGCTGGATCTCATTGGAGAGTCGGGAGACGGTATTGGCGGACTCGAGCTGGAGCTGCTTGGCCTCGGACTCGAGCTCGCGGATCTTGTTCGCGCGTTCGGCGAGACGGGCGGTAGAACGGGCTGATTCAAGCGCGGCCTGGCGCTCGAGCTTGGCGCGCTCGTCTTCGAGGGCGGCGGCTTCGGCGGAAGCCTTGGCGAGACGGAGCGCGCGCTCAGCGGTGAGGCGGGAGACTTCGGCCTGCAGCGGCGCGAGCTCTTCGGAGCGCTTGGCTTCGGCGAGGGCGAGCTCGGCGTCGATACGGGCCTTCTGGGCGCGCATGCTTTCGGCTTCCTTCATCGCGGCCTTCTGCTGCGGAGAGAATTCGTCGCGGGGCGCGGCGACGGGCGCGACCGGCGCCGACGGGGCGGCCGGCGTGGCCTGCTGGGCGAGGGCGTTCGCGGCCGCGAAGACGGCGAGCGCGAGGACGCGGAGGGAGGTGCGGAGATGCATGAGGGGTGTTGTGTTTAGAAATTAGCGGAGGACGAATTCGATGGTGGGGTCATACATCCACCAGAGGTCACAGGGACCGAGGGGCGGCAGGGCCTGGCGGGCGCGGCCGTCCTGGGTCTTGCCGGCGTTGAAGCCGTCGGGATTGGGTTCGGCGACGACCGCCGGCACGGCGCCGGCGACAGTGAGAGAGTCTTCGGACATCCGGTCCACGACGTCGGTCACCCATTTGCGGCGGCCGGCCTCGTCGCCGAGGATCTTCCAGTCCCCGGTGGAGGTGCCCTTATACATCTGGGCGACGAAGTCGTCGACGTTGGTGCCGATACGCGCGGCGACCTTCACGAAGATGCGTTCGCACCAGACCTTGGACCACTTTAGCTGTTCCTTGAGCTGGGTGACGTTGCCGCTCAGGCCGACGGACGCCTGATGGTGAAGGACGATGGTGTTCGGGTAGACGAACGAGCGCTTGGCGAGGGTGGTGACGATCGCAGCCATCGAGGCGGCGTAACCCTTGACGACGACGTAGACCGGCGCCTTCGAGGTCTCCATGGCCTGGAGCATCATGTAGCCCGACATCACGGAACCGCCCGGCGAGCGGTCGATGACGATGAAGATCGGGGCTTCGCTATCGAGGGCGTTGTAGAAGGCGATGCGGCCGCAGACGAACTGGGCGAGCTTGTCGTCGACGCGTCCGTTGAACGGGATGCGGCGGTCGGAGATGTGCAGCACGCCGTCGATGAGCGGATCCTTGGGGTAGGTGAACTTGGCGCCGCTGGCGATGTCGGCGGCCTTCTGTTCGAGGCGCGCGATGGTGGCGACGGACGAGACCTTAGCGTATTCGACGGAGACTTCGGCGGCGGCGAGGCGGGCTTGCACTTCGAGTTCGGCGCGGGCGCGATCCTTATCAGCCGAAGCGACGGCGGCCTGAGCGGCGGCGAGGGCGGCTTCGAGCCGGAGCTTCGACTGTTCGGCTTCGATCGGCGCGGCGGCGGCCTCGGCGCGGGCGGCGCGCAGGGCGGCTTCGGCTTCGAGCTTACGCAGTTCGAGGGTCTGGTTCAGCGCGGCGAGCTTACGCTGCGAAGAGGCCAGTTCGAGACGGGCGCGGATGAGGTCGGTCTCGATTTCGGCCTTGATGACCTCGGGGGTCTTCTTCACCGGACTGAACTGCCCCATCAGGGGCGCGGCGAGGAAGAGAAAGACGTAAGCCAGGCGCGACATGGGGGTAAGGACTGTTTTGACAGATATATGGTTCCCTTGAAGTCCATTTTTAGCAAATCTGCCCAGATGGAAGCCGACGCCCCCATCACCCTGCTCAATCGCCATACCGGCCGGATGGAGACCGAACAGGTCTACGGCGAGAAGTGGCTGCAGCGCATCTACGGCAACCCGCTCGGCAAGCTGACCCTCCATACGGTCGTCAAACGTGCCCTTTTCTCCAAGTTGTACGGCTGGGCCATGGATCGCCCGAGCAGCGCGCGTCGCGTCGAGCCCTTCGTGAAGGCCTTCGGCCTCGACCCTGGCGAGTTCGCCGACCCTGACCTCAAGTCCTACCGCACCTTCAACGACTTCTTCTACCGCAAGCTCAAGGCTTCGGCCCGCCCGCTGGACCCGCGTCCCGAGATGGCCGTGCTGCCCGCGGACGGACGTCACCTCGGCTTCCCCGACGCCTCGCGTGTCACCGGTATCTTCGCCAAAGGCCAGACCTTCGACATCCCCGCGCTCGTCGCCGACCGCGCCCTCGGTGAACGCTACGCCCGCGGCACCGTCGTCTGCTCACGCCTCTGTCCGGTCGACTACCATCGCTTCCACTTCCCGGTCGCCGGCGTGCCGGGCGAACCCGTGCTCGCAAAAGGTCAACTCTACTCCGTCAACCCGATCGCCCTGCGCCGCAGCGCCGCGTATCTCTGGCAGAACAAGCGCCAGCGCGTGACGATCGACGCGGGCCCCTTCGGACTCGTCACCATGGTCTCCGTCGGCGCCACGAACGTCGGCACCATCATCGAGACCTATAAGCCCGGCCAGGCTGTCGCCAAGGGTGACGAGAAGGGCTACTTCCGTTTCGGCGGATCGTTCGTCGCCACGATCTTCGAACCCGGCCGTATCAAGCTCGAGGATGACCTCATCCACGCCGGCGAAACCGCCGTGGAAGTCTACGCCAAGGTCGGTTCGCCCCTCGGTCGCCTCGCCTAAGCGCTTGCCTCCGCCGTCCGACGCGCAAACCTCATCTCACAGGTTTCGCTCGGGTGGTGGAATGGCAGACACACTAGATTTAGGTTCTAGCGCCGCAAGGTGTGCGGGTTCGACCCCCGCCCCGAGCACCCTGTTCGCGAACGCAAGGCGTTCGCGAAAGCGGATAGCGGTTGGCGGTAAGCGGTTGGGAACACATGCGCGAAAGAGGACTGAGTCGATGACTGCGTAGAGGGCTGCATCGAGTGCTGAGTCGATGAGAGGCATGGGTAGGGTCGGGACCGCGTCACGACATAGCCTGTCTTTGGGTATGGTCGCGCTTAATGACTAAACAGCCAACCAAGTAAACTAAACCACCCCACCGCCACTAACCCCCAAAACCATCCCATCCAAACCCCGGCGGAGCTGCCCGGCTTATTCTCCTCACCCTCGTTGATCGGAGTACCATTGGCTCTCTCCTCAGCCTCTGCACTTAACTTCAGCCGCTCGGCTGAATCGAGCTCAGGCGAGTCAACGGGCTCACTGTCCGCCTTGAAGACCGTCCTCACGGCGTACCAGACAAGCATCCAAGCAAGGAGGCCTGGGATGAAATACATTAACGTAGCAAAAGCCTTTCCCAGTCCGTCGCTAGAGTCGGGCATCTTAATATCAAGGACCACAAAAAACCCTGCGGTGTATAAGAAGGCCGGGAGGATGTGGTTGCCCACTATCTCGACCAGGCATCTTGCCAGATTTTTCATAGAGCTGATTGTAACATGCCCTCGACGAAAGTGAGTATTGTTAAAACTGATACGGTCCATGGGCACGGGGGGCATCAAAGGCAAAGGAGTCGCGTCTGCATAAGTTAGGGCTGAGCCAGAGCACTGAACCCAACCTCAAGACAGGCGGATGCGATGTCATCGCATCCCTACCCGCCCCGCCACCGGAAGCTTGTCTCTCCCTATACTCCATACTCGATACTCAATACTCTCCCCTCCCCACTTTTGCACAGGCCGCAGGCAGATTTGCACCTTTGCACTAGGGCAGCACGCGGTGCTGCCCCTACCTCAATCCTTGCCCCTGGTCTCCCAATCCCTACCGTCAGGGCATGTTCGCGTGGCTTCGTTCTCTCTTCGACCCGAAGTCGTCGGCCCCTGACCTGAGTCAGGCGCCAGATGAGCCGATGCCGTCGGAACGCGCGCCCTCGACCCGGCCGGCCAATCAGCAAGGCTGGATCGGGGTGGATCTGGACGGCACTCTGGCCGAGGCGACAGCCTGGCAGGGCATGGATCATATCGGCCCTCCCGTCCCGCTGATGATGCGCCGCGTCCGTCAGTGGCTTGACCGAGGCCTCCGCGTGAAGATCATGACGGCCCGCGCCGGCGACCCCGTCGGCGTCGCCGCTACGCAGGCTTGGCTCAAAGCCAACGGACTCCCGGAACTGGAGGTCACCGATAAGAAGGACTTCGGGATGATCGAGCTCTGGGACGACCGGGCCGTCCAAGTGGTGCAGAACCGAGGCATCTGCTTCCTGGGCACGTCCTACTTCGCCCGCCCCAAGGCCCCGATCCTGCCAGATGAGGTTGCGGACCGCACCTTCATCCTCGTAGGGTCGGAACCGAAGCCGCCTCCCCAAGGGCCCAAACACAGCGCATGAAAGCCTCTCTTAAGCTCGAGTATTCCCTCCGCGTCCTGTCCCAGCTCGCCCGCCGCCACCGCGGCACGGCCGTCACGCGCATCGAAGAACTCGCCCGGCTCGAGGATATCCCGGCCAATTATCTCGTGCAGCTGCTCAATGAACTCCGCGAAGGCGGTCTCGTCGTCTCCAAGCGCGGCAAGACCGGCGGCTACCGCCTAGCGAAGTCCGCCGAAGAAATCTCCCTGAAGCAGGTGCTCGCGGTCGTGGAGCCTGATCTCGTCACCACCAAGATCACCCTCAAGGGCGCCTCCGGACCCCAGGTCGCGGCGCTCTGGCGCGAAGTGTCGAAGCGTTTCGATAAATCCCTGACCGGCTTCACCGTCGCCCAGCTGGCGCTGTCGGAGACCGGTACGGATTTCGAGATCTGAACGGCGGGCTTCGGCCTACAACTCAGGGCTTCCGACCGCTGAGGGTTCCTTCATCATCCCT
>JBIKIO010000240.1:0-23072 GCA_044361555.1 Opitutales bacterium | reverse complement strand
TAGCGTCGGTAGAACTTGAACAGCTCGAGGATCATGGCGCCATCGAAGGTCGATCCATAGCATTTCAACGTCTCCTCGAGGACGAATTCCGTCTCGGCGAGGTTCAGGCCGTCCCATTCGGCCTCGCTCGCGAAGAATCGCAGGGCCTCCTCGACATTTCCCTTCAAGCTTGCGCGCATACCGGAGCCGTCAGTCATTCTTCTACCAATGTACGAAGGTGCATTCATTGAAACCTTTTATTAGATGACCTTGCCGGATTTTCCTCTGTTTACGTTGAATCCCAGGGCCAGACTGCTATCCGTCAGGCATGGATTCGCTCAATAACCTGCAGGCGGTCGGATTGCTTTACGCCTACATGTGGATGTTCGTCATCGGCAGCGGAGCGTGGATGACTCTTGCTACGCTCGCCGCTGGCCTGAGCATCGCAAGAATCAGCCTCGGCTTCGGACCAACGATCAAGTCGACCGGCGGGCCGATCGCGGTACGAATAGGACTGATACCGATGGGATCTTACGTGACTCAGCCCGAAAATGAAGCGGGCGACATTAAGCCTTTCCCCACCGGCGTCAGCCTGGCTTGCCATGCGGGCAACATGGCGATACCAGCCGTCGTCGTTCTGCTGACAATCGGGGTAGAGCAAGGCGTGAGCTTGCTCGAGTCGGTCGCTCAGAACTTCATTCCCGCCACGTTCTCACCCCTCGGCAAGGCGCCGTCGGCTTTAAGAGAGTTCTGGGCAACGCTCAAGAGCACGCCGACCTTGGCTTTAGCTCAAATGTCCGTCGTCCACTTCTTCCTAGGAATCATGAGTTTAATTTTGCAGATTATCGGAAAACCGAACGACGGAGACCGTACCCTGATCGGGAGAATCCGCCGCAACCTGCCATTTTTCTTCGTGGCGCTCTATCTGCCTTGGCTCGTCGCCCTGGTCGCCGCCTTCTTTTGATTTCCTGAAATAATGGGGCCTGACCCCATTATCCTACACCTGATATGCTGCAGAAACTCCTGGCAATTGCATCCATCCAAGGCCGGATCGATCTCGTCGCGGCTGATTACAACTCCAGCGCCGACCTGTTCGCCGAAGTGAGCGGCCATGAGCTCCTCAAGGCCCTGGGCGAATCTCGTGATAATGGCGACATGACCCAATATCGCTATCATCAGGATTTCCGTGAGAGCGACACCTGGTCTGAGAATCTACGTGATAAATTGGTTCCTTTCGTAACCCGCAAGCGCATGGCGAAGCTCGAGAAGCCGTTGCGCCTTTTCGACGAAGGCCTAATCGACGAAGAAGACATCGGGTTGAATACGCACGAAGAAAAGGTCCTGCAGCTGCTCCATGACATCCGCCGCTGTGAGCATGATCTCCCTGATTTCGGGATTCGCACCTGGTCGGTCGAAGCCACCGACGGAACCACGCTCTTCTTCTATGGACATGTCGGTGACGGGGGTGAGGTCACGAACATCCGCAATCCTTACCTGCTTCGTAAAGGCTTACCAGACCCCGATGGGGTCGAATACGACCATTACGCACTCGAATCAGAATTGGCCAAACTTGTGAGGCGTCGCTCCTAGCCGAACTTGATTGGGGTTGGACTGCCTATGCGATGCGGCGCGACCCCAGGCTGGCTTCACTCGGGCTTGCCCCGGAAGTCATAGGGTGAACGCGCCGAGATGATTTCTTCACCGACCCACGAGACCACGAATCGGAAACGCAGGTTGGTCCCATTCGGCGCGCTGATGTCATGGTCGTAGATCCGGTCGCATTCGATGCAGGACTGCATCTCCAAATTATAGGCAGCCTCCATCAGGTCCCATTCGGCTCCATGGAAATCCTTCTCCGTCAGCTCTAATTCACCCTCCTCATGCTTGGCGAGCAGGCCCTGCAGCTCCGTCCAGCGGGCTGCTGGTACCTTAGACTCAAGCTCATATACGAAATTAGCCAAGTCTTCGGCTTCGGACAGAGGCATATCCACCCAGACGATACCCAGGCTCCCCTCCTCGACGTCGACGCCGCAGGCCTTGATTAGATCGTACGCCCCCACTGAGGCGTAAGTCGACCCGCCGGACGCCAAGTCCGCAGCAATCGCCGAAATGGCGTCACCCGGAGACATCACACGCAAGCGCTCTAGTTGGTTCATTTCCTCAGGCTTACCCTATATGTCGTTACAGCAACTATGTTGCCGTTCTTCGATGCCCCGAAGTGCGTCATACGATAGGTCAATACTGTGACGCCCTGACCCGACTTACCTCCTTATTTCTTCACTGACGGCACATTCTTGAGCCAATCCCAAGCGAGAAAAATGAGGTTAGCTCGCATTAGAAAATCAGCTGCGCCGAGTTTCACTCCTTTCACGCCAGTGCTAGTCCAGCACTCAAAGTGTACGGCCTGACCCCGCGTTCGGCACGATCCATCTAGAAGCTTAGATGAATGCAGCCTGTCCGTACTTGGAGAAATAGTAAAATACCGACTTCTCTGCTATCGACATGGAGCGCTGCGTCATCTCATAAGCAGTCCACTGTGCCTCCCTAAAGTAAAATGTTCCACGATTGAACACGCCTTGAGGACCAAGGTTGTGGAGATATTCAACGTTGAGCTTACCGAACATCGCGATGGTTACGACTCGATCTAGAATACTGGATTCCGGATTAAAATCGCAGCCATCCCCAAAGCATACGAAAGGGAAGATTCCTTCATTTAAAAGCGCAGTCCTGAATCCGATCACATTCTTGCCGAGACGCTCGATGGCATTGCCTTTTGCTTGCTTACCTTTCCCCTCCTGAACGCGAAGATCGTTAGTACCCTGGTTTTTCTTTTCGGCGATTAGAATAGGGTAAGTAACGCCATTTTTACCGACCACATAAAGTACGCCGCCATCTGGCCTCATGGAAGAGGACTCAAAGCACGAGTGAAAATCTATCGCCGGAAAACTCTTCTTAAGAGACGCGATAATTGAAACAAGCTTCAGGTTCGCATCGTGCCTCAAACGGATTCCTGGAAATTTCTTCCTGAGCAGATCCTGAACGGAACTAATCGCTAGAGTTAGATCTTCCTCCTGTTTTTTGCTAGTTTCGTTAATAACAGTACCGAGCCTGTTTCGGCGTAATCGATGTTTTTCTGCCATAGTTATTTTTTTTCTAAGAGAAAAAGGTACTCTTTGAGATGAATAGGTCTATCCCTAAGGTTCCTCGATCCGCGAAAGGTGTTATAAGTAGTCTCCAGAACGCTTAACTTGCCCAACTTCTCCAGAGTCGAGGTAAACGAATCATAAGAAACGAATCCTTCAGAGTTATAAGAAATCAGCACAAACTTGGCTTTAAGGGAGCGAACCAACTCAAAGAGCGCGGCCTCCGCCTCCGGGCGTGCGTTATAGCGAGACCTACGCCAATCAACCGGTATGCCCGAGACGGCACTCACCTCGGCTGGTCGCTTATAATCAACCAACAGGTTCAGCATGAAGTAATTACTTCCATAGGGATGCTGATTATACGGAGGGTCTAAATATGCTAAATCCACCTCCTTTAATTGATGCACAACTACATTTGCGTCGGACTGATGGATTTCGCTTTCACATTCGAAACGGGAAAGCAGTGGCGCATCCAAATCAATTGTGCCTGTGATTCGCGTTAGAGCGTCTTTTCCGCTGCCGCCAAACTGGCCAACGCCCTCTTTATTTTTGTAAAAACCCTTAAACACGCCTGACGTATTAGCATGGACAGAGGCCCTCGAGAGTAATGGCCCCAGCAGAAGCGACCTTAAAGGCTCGGGCTCAACAGAAAGATGCGAAGCCGCAGTGTCTAAAAAAATAGCGTTCTTCCGCGTATAGAAGCAGCGATCAGTTGTGGTGATGTTATTCTCATCCTTCGGCGAATACATCTCCGCAATAAAACCTGGCATCGGTTGCTCTTCAATTTTTCGTCGGAGCGCCCGCAAGGCTTCGTTGAGTGCAGGATAATCCACCGCAGAGCGGTTTGTCAGATAACATTGATTTGCCACGCGACTGTATCCTTCCATGTCGTTTGCATACAGCTTTCGGGAATGGCGCTTCAAGTAACGCGAAACTACGCCTGATCCTGAAAACAGGTCCAAGGAATCTATCTTCCTGCCCCCCAATCTTGCCCTTACAGCCTCAACTCCCTTACCGATAAATGGCAATAGGGACCTCTTATTCCCGATATAGGTTATGATCTGCTCAGATAGATACCCGGCGACCTCCTCGTCTTCGTTATCTAAAAGTGACAACTGCATGTAGTGGCGTACCATGCGAGCACTGTACTGTCAAACTAAGGGCGACGAAGCTCGTTGCATGACATCAGCGCCTCCGAGTCAGCTCTAAGCCCAGCGCTTAGTCATCCAGGGGGCCCGTCATACTTTCATCTCCCGCCGGATCTCGTCGGCGCGGCGATAGGCGGCGAGGACCTGCTCGGGCGAGTATCTCAGCCAGGCGTCTGACTCGTTTGTTCGTTCCTCGGTGGCGATGCTCCAGGCATAAGCCTCGAAGAGGTCTTCCTTGCTGGGTGCGCGTTCCAGCGTCTTGGGATAGTCGCCCCAGTAGTAAGTCCCTGCGAGAACCTGGATATATGACCCTTGGGCCCAGGTGTCGCTGCTGAGCGACGCGGCCTTGAACCATCGACGCGCCTCGTCCACTGAGAGCTGAGCGCCATCGCCGTCGGCATAGGCTTTGGCGGCCTCGTGCTGAGCGGGTGAATAGCCCTGCTCGGCGGACTTCAAAAGCCACCGCAGAGCCATCCCGTTGCGGTTCTTGTAGCGCTTGAAGAGCGCGGCATACCAGAACTGGGAGGGTGCATCGCCGGCTTCGGCGCGGGCGATCATGGCCGCCTCCTGCCTCGCCAGTAATCGGGTGATACGCTTGACGCGAACGCTGACGACCTTGCGGGTGGCCTCGTCGAGCTTTCCCTTGACGAACACGTGGGGCCGGAAGGCCTTGCATACGTGGTTGGCGGCGGCGGAACTTTCCGACAAATCGTATCCACCGGACAAAGCGGCGCAGGAGCGCTCAAAGGCATGCGTGCGCGCTTGCAGCCAAGCGAACAGCTGCTCTTCGTCGAGGTGATCAAGATGGCCTTCGACGATCGGGCGGACCGCCCAATGGAATAGAATCCTCTGGTCGACGATCCTGGTCCCGTTGCAGAAAACCACCGCAAACTGGCGGTCGATCCAGTCGAAGCCTTTGGCCGCATCACGAGCCACGCCCAGACCGTTGAGATACATCTTGGCGAGCTGACCCATCGACCATTGGCAGCCGCGACCGGCGGCACAAAGATACCACTTCGAGGCTTCGACGTAATCAGGTTCGCTGCCGCTTTTTCCCCGGTAATGCAGGTCGCCGAGGTTCTTGGCCGCCTCGGCTGACATCCCGTCTAAGCTGGTCCCGTTTTGATCTTGTCGGCTCTCGCTCCAGACTCTGTTCCACGCCTTAATACTCTCCGCCCTGGGAACGATACCCGTGACCGCAGGGTCAGCTCGTCCGGAAAACCAATCGGCGGTCATAGGCTCGCTCCTTTTACAGATTAACTTAGCGATGCTCTTATCATGCTCCAAGGCCTTCAGATACCAACCATGCAGATTTTCCACATCACCTGGCTCGCCTTCACCGCGATTGATCAGGCATGACATGTCGATGAAGGCGGGCGGGTAGCCAAGCATGGCGGCACTGCGGGTCCACTTTTGGGCTTCGGCCTGGCGTTTAAGCCATTTCTTTGGATTAACCTCGCGCGTGGGATTGCCCTTACGCTTCGGGCCATACACATAAGACCACTGCGAATGCGCATACCCGGCTTCAGCCAAGGAAAGCTGGCCGCGATGCCTATCCAGGCAGAGGCCTTGGGTAAGCACGAGCCCACGGATAGTAAAAGGTAGCGGCCCGCGATAGAGCCTAGCCGCGCGCATGTAGGCGGCGAAGGCGACTTCATAATCTCGATCCACCCCGAGGCCATATTCCTTGGCGAGCGCCACTTCTAATACGGCGTCCGGCAAGTCACGATCGGCAGCTTTCTCAAACCATAGAAAGGCCTCTTCGAGATCATAATGGCCCGCCCCTCCGCCTGCATACAGACGTCCGACCTCCAGCTGAGCCTGAGCGCCTCCAACCATCGCTTCATCGAGGAGTTTCTTCGGGATGGCCATCTCGATTCACTATGCCCAAAGCACCCCAGCATGCAAGACTGCGGCGGACTGTTAGCTGTCAGCCCTTGGTGTTCATAATCTGACCTAGCAAGCTACCTGAATAACGGGCAGAATTGTCCATGGCTAAGTATCACTGGGGGCGGATCACCGATGATCCCGATTTGTGTCGGGAACTGATGGTTACCCTCTACGTAGAAGACGAAGATGAGGACGCATTGTGGCCTCAGCTGCCGGATGTCTGCATCGAGGGCGCCCTCCCCTTCATGCATTCCTCCTGCGTGATCTCCCTCATGCACGCGCCAATCCACAGGGGCATCTGGGGTATTGTCGGACTGTGCGGAAAGTACCTATACGAAGGTGACGCCTGCAACGGCGACGACGCCGGCCCCTTTGACGATCTCTCTGATGCGCTGAACTGCATTTCCGGACCATCGAGGGCATCTGATGCACCCGCCGACTTCGAGGTCATGGCCGAGGGCGAGCCCTCCGCGCAAATCTTAGAAGCTCTGGCCAAGCACCTCATCGAAGGCGATCGGGTGAGAATAAATACTGAGCCGCACATCCTATCGCAGGGAAAGTTCAAGAAGGTCTAGCCATCAGCCCTCGGCGGCGTAAGGTGTTCCCATAAGACATGGACATCGATTTCAGAAAGTTGCTGAGCGACCCTAAACTGTCGGAGCTATTCCAGGGTCAATCAGGCTTGAACGGCGATGAGCTTAAAGAGCTCCTGGACGAGAACGACCCCTCGATGTTCTGGCAATGGCTAGAACTGGAGGAAACCCTAGTTGTCCACCATCAGGAGTGCGCGGGTGAAAGCCGTTTCGGCGTCTATGGGTGGGGTGGATTCTATTTCAGCCGAGACGATAGCCAGGATCTTCTCGCCGGCCCTTTTGCATCCCCGGAAGAGTCGGCATCAAAGGTAAGCCAGCTATCCCTCGCCGATCTGAACGACACCTATGGCCTCGAATTTGAAGTGCGAAGCACCCTGTCGACCAACCAAGCCCTGAGCTTGATAACCCGACTAATCTCCAAGGGGCAAACCCTTGAACTCAACGGTGCCCTCTACCGACTCGAAGCCGAAGGCTACGTGCGGGCCTAAACCTTCGGCACCAAGCCCGCCTTAGTGCGGACGTGGACCGTGTCGTTGACGACGAAGGTATCGTTCAGTTCTACGAGCTTCGTGGCTCGGGTCGCGATGAACTCATCAGAAAGATTGCCTGAGGCGGCGGAGTAGATGCCCGGAGCATCCTGGTCTACGGCCATGGACAAAATGGAATCAGCGGCATCCTCCAGGGCGTCGAACGGCCCGTTGATACCACCCCAGTCGCACCACCAATAGAGCCCGGCAAATACGCGCACGTCAGTGCTACCGCGCTCGCCTTCGGTGTCTTCCAGGCTGAATTCGACATCGCCCGCCTCAATCGCCTCCGCGGCCATGTGCTTCAGTTCGTCCTCATCCTCAGGCAAACAATCCCCGGCTTCGATCTGCCCCCCAGACAAGCCGTAGGCCAGGAGCGCTTCACGGAAACCCGGGGCCTTGATGGCGCCTTCCCAGTCATGGATGTCGGACATACATAGTTCATGCCCGCATGGAGACGTTTAGTAACAAGGGCTACGTGTCAGAGTGAAGACACCAGGGCGGAGGCCATGGCTACATGCTAGATTTGGTACGTCAGCCGTTCGGCGGCCGTAACTGTGCGACACCGTCGCATCCCTTCCTCGAGGCTGACCGGTCCGGCCAGACCTACCTAATCGCATGGGTAATCCTATTCATCTCTTTCGGACGTTTTAAGTTACGCCTAATACTAAGGTACGGCCTAACTCCGCATTCCGCCCACTCACTAGTTTGTGATTATTATTCGTCTATCTTTCCCAAACGATATTTAGCGTCAAAATTAATTACGTAATCCATTAATTCTTCGTCCAATCCATAGTGAGCCCCAAGTGCCATATCAATTTCATCAATGATAGGCTTGGAGGCGACCATCTTGAATGCCTCGATTTCAATCTTGTCGGCATCGGTATTTCTCGTGGTCACGAACGAGTTATTCTTAATATCCTTCTCCAGTTTTTGGGCGAGAGAACGAAGCCTGGGGTCACTAAGCATCCCTTCGGTGACAGGGAACTGCTTAACAATGGAGTCGTTCATGTGGAAACCGTCGGAAAGACTGATGTACCAAAGATAGAACAATGAGCTATTCACGCAGGCCATTGCGATTGATGCCGTTGCAGCATCATTAAGATAGAAGACTCTGCTATGTGCTGGCCTAGTAACTAAGCCGTTCTTTTTACAATAGGGAATCCGGCTAACAGCTTTTGCCCAATAGTTGGTAGCCTCTTGATAGAAGACGAAGTGGTTCGTTGCCATCAAGGAGCACCACTGCTCAAGAGCGCCACTTGATTCCATCAGCAGTTCTAGAATCTGTGCATTTTGACTACCTTGGATCTTCATCAAAAGATCTGATTTTAAATTACGGATAACAGAGGAATAGCTGATCAAGGGAATCAAATGGCCGCGCTCAGCAGTATACCACCGGTGCAATTTTGAAATATAGGATCCGTCTTTAGGAGATCTAGATCCCAAAACGATGGATAAGCGCTGGAATGCGCCATCGAATAGCTTGCTTGGGAATATCTCAAAGTTTGAAATGTGACAGCCGGGCAGGCTGGACGATAGCCATTGCCGTAATGGCTTCATTCGCTCGCTAGAACAAATACTTAGTGGAATAATCATTCCGAAACGGCCGTCCCTGGAAGTTAGTGCGCCTGCTTTTTCCATTACATATGCGTAAAGATTACCACACTCCTCGGTCGCCAAACCGCGAACTTGATAACTCTTCTTAACCTTTGCGTACTCAATGTAGGGAGGGTTTCCAATCACTACATCAAAACCACCTGAACTCATAATTCCGTAAAATCTAATAAACCAGTGGAACGGCTGATGAGATTTTACCCACTTTGCGTATTCTTCTCTATCAAGCTTTTTAACACCATAGTCACTGGCCAGGTAGCCATTGAGCTCCTCCTCAAGTGCGCTAAGGCGATTTTGTAAATCTATCTTCAGGTTTAACCCCGATGTTGCGCCAGCCATTGTCTGGCCCCCTCGGAATAAGTCCGCCGCTCGCTGCAGTTCTTGTGCCTTTAATGACACAGACCCCATAGCATCCTCGAAGTCTAATCCGCTACTGAACTTTACTTTAACCTCATTGTAGGTCGCAAAGCCTACCAAAGCGTTGCCCGCGCAAATATTGAAATCAACATCAGGCAGCGGCTCTATCCCCATATTTTCCTTACTAACGTCCGGCTCTACCTGTGAAGCCAACTTCAGGAACAGTCGCAATTTGCAGATCTCAACTGCCTCTTCCATTATGTCTACAGCGTATAAGTTATTCAGTATGATGGATTTTAGAATGTAGTATTTACGGTTCGCGTGCTTCTCCGCCTCATTTATTACTTTCGAGAAATCGGAGGACCTGGATTGAGCCGCCCCCTTAGCAATCAGCTCATCCATTCGCTCAAGAGAAGCTCCGTACAACGATTCCAGCACACTCAATGCAGCAAACAAGAATGCCCCAGAACCTCCGGTCGGGTCGAGAATGCTTATCTTTGATATGCCCTCCCATAACGCCCACAATAAATCCGGGTCGTCACAACTATCGATTACTTCCAAAGCGAACTGTCTTAAATCTAGGTTTAATGTAACAAGCTTATCGATGCTCCGGATGCTTCCCGACGACAACTGTTCCCTAATTTGGCTATATCTTTTACGTCTTTCGATAACTTCGCGCCATGTCTCCGTAGGTAGTGCATATCCATCGGAAGCAGGCCTATTCCAACCAGAGCGCCGATTAAGTAAGCCGGGAGTTACACAATCCACACCTTCATCAATGTTTGCTGGAAGAACAATTTCTACGCCATGACGAAGCTCCTGACTTATAAATTCATCAGGGCTACGTCTTAAGATACTCCAGACTGGCGAGTTTTCGCTATCAAAACTCCCGGGGTTCCTTGCTCTTGCTGAATCAAATATGAAAGGGATAATCGTGCTCTTACTTATATATCCCGTAATGTCCTCTTTAGTGTAATAAGCCCCCATCTGTTTCTGGTTTATATACTTCTCAAAAATGTAACCGAGTACGTCCGGGTTGATTTCCTTGTCGTTCTTAAGAGGGCGATCATCCAGGTGCCATTGATATTCATCGAAATAGGCGAATACCCTCTCAAATGCCTCATCTTTAATTTCGATAGTCTTCCCGTATCGATCCGGATGCTCTAGCTCGTGCACATCGAACATTCCCCCATTCAGGTATGGGATGTTACCCAACAGCGCCTCCAAGCCCTTAGGCCTGTTGAGCTTTTTCATACCTAACCCCTCATGAAACAGGCGGAGGAGGAATATGCGGTAAAATGAGTAGAACTGATCCTCCCCCTTCTTCGCCTGACATTCTTTCAATTTTGACTTCAGGTAATCGGGGTTTGAATCCAGAAAGCCTTTTTTCTGGATGAAGTAGGCGAACATCAGCCGATTCAGCATCACGGACGCGTACCATTCGCGATCAGACTCGACTGGGATTCCATCAATGAACCCAAGGAAGACTTTCCGGTGCTTATCAAATTCTTGGTAAAACTTCTTCGTTACCTTCTCTACGTCGAATGCAGTTTTCGCGCGCTTTGTTACATCAACAATATTAACCCCTGACTCTTCTTCCTCGAATGTAATATACAGTGCTCGAAGCTTTTGTGTGAGAGATTCACCGTCCTGCGAAATGTTGAATAGGTGGTGCTTGTAGCTGATGGGCTTATTCGCCTCGCGTCGCACCCAAAGCCAGGCCTGTGACTTCGAGTCTTTTGATGAGAAGATGATGATATGTTCGTACGACTCTTTAACAAGTTGCCGATGGACAGTCTTCATCTCGTCGCGTGACGGCAGACTCTGTCCGGGCAACTCGCAATGCCACACCTTGAACCCGGCCTTCGACGCGACTACCTTTAAGGAGTAAGTAGTTCCTTGCACTTCACAGTCTTTGGCAGCCTGCCCGGCATCCCACCCTAACCCTTCGATAAACAGTTTCTTTATCTCCCCCTTCTTGAGAAATGCTTTGATGGCCTGGGAGTTGAACGACATGGGTTATTTCTTCCTGATACCCATAGAGCATATGATCTGAGCCTCGCGAGCCTCAGATTCATCGGCATGCACGCAGAGCTTATCCTCCTGATGAAGCGATAAAACCAGGTCTACGACCTTCTGGTGGTGAGCTTTAGCCCTTATTTCGCGTGCTACCTTATCCCTTGAACGCTCAGTCAACTGACGCTCGTAAACCGCTGCCGTCACTTCCTTAAGCTCGGCCGTGTCAAAAAGCTGACCCTGCATCGATTCAGCATAGGCCTTGAGCAAATCGTACAGCTTGCGTCGCGTACTGGATTGACCGCCCAGATTTCCGTCGGCGCCCATCCCCTGTCGATGACCTGACACAATCGCAGCCTCTACGACATCGTGATGGGCAGAATGCTTATCTATCGTTAGGCAATCCGGCTCGCAGGCCGCTGCGCGCAAGATGGCAAGGTGGCTTTCGGTGACCACCTTCTTATCCATGTCGAGCCAGGCCAAGGAGTCCATCCCCTCCGTGTTTCTGATATAGGTAAGAACGCCCTCACGGGGTTGCGTGGCACCTGGTCGCTTATCGGCAGCTACGTCCTCCAAAGATTTAGTCGTGTAAACGACATTAGGCATCTGTGGGATGATCGTCTTAAGTTCTGGATACTTAGCGTAAGCGTTCTGCCAAATCTGGTAAGCGATAGACACTAGGTCCACTTCTTCATCTTCTCCGTCATCAAGGCTACCGGACTTTTCGGTGAACAGATCTTTGACCTTAGCACCCGAAGTTTTTGAGTCTTCGAAGAACACTTCGTCACTTCCAACGACTTCTTCGTTTTCGCGAAGGCGATCAACCACGCGGGCTCTAAGACGAATCAGTTTTTCCACGCCTTCGGCAGGGATGAAAGAGTAGCAAAGAATCTCTTCTGCCTTCTGCCCAATACGATCTACGCGGCCGGCGCGCTGAATCAGCCGGATGATAGCCCAGGGCAGGTCATAATTCACCACGATATGCCCATCCTGAAGGTTTTGACCTTCACTCAAGGTGTCAGTCGCGATCAGCACGCGCAGCTCTTCCGAGGCAGGCAAATCAGAAGACGGGTTTTCCTCGTCCTTATTAGAAGAAGGGCTGAAGCGCTTGGCGAAAGCAGATGGATCATCATCGTCGCCCGTCACGGCGGCAAATCTATCGACCTTTTCCTTAGCCAATTCGCGACCGATGTATTCAACCGTGTCGGCGAACTGCGAAAATACTAAGATCTTTTGATCTTTATGCTTTTTGGCTATCAGTTCGAGTAACTTCGCCAGCTTCATGTCGCGAGCAGGGTCCCACTGTCCGACCATTTTTAGAATCGAAACAAGCTTCTGTGTATCTTCCTTAAGGTGGCCCAAAAGGTCCGGCGTGAAGACGCCTGGGCGCACCCACGTAACCGCCTTTTCTTTCTTAGCACGAAGGGCTTGGTATTGGGAGTTTCCTACCAGCCTGAATTCTTCGTCGGTATTGGCGTTAAGTTCACTAATGCCAGTCTCTTCATCATACTCCTGCTCCGGATCCATGTCGGACTCTCTGCGCCCATTTCCTTTCTGATAGCTTCCGATGGGCAGATCCAAGCCATTTTCGATGGCATGCATATACACGAAGTTCTTCGCGATATGCCTCCGCAGGGAGAGAAGAAAAGCGTCTCCGCTGCTTTCAAGGCGCTTGAAGAAATTCGTCTTACAGAAGCCGATCAGGCGCTTTCCGCCCTTCCATAACCTTTCAAGGACTTCTTTTTCCGCCTCCTTGGATTTCTTCTTCGCACCTTCATCTACATATAATCCGAGCCCATAGCGTGGGAGGTTCAATTCCCGGATGATATCCACGACTTCTTCCGAATATAATCTGCCAAACTGATCAGCCGGATCCTTCTCGTTCACCTCAAAAGCGAGATTCTTTGGGATTCTCTTGGGGAAATGAAATTTTTGTCCGTTCCCGAGCTTAAGGTAGCGTTTAGCTTTCGTATCCTTAGCCGTGTTGCATTTCGGACAAGCAGGCAAACTTGCATGGATTGCCGTTCCGCACGAACAGTCCGTGATGGAGTAGTTTCTTTCGATAAAGCTACGCGTTCTCCGAACCATGTATAGACGCATGAGTTCACGCCAGTCATCCGGGTGCTCGCTTTTCTCGAACGCCGCCAAAGTGTTAACCTTGCACTGGTGCATCTTCGTGAACTCTTCCAGCCGACCCTGACATTCAGTTGCCAGGTATGCTTCAGGCCTGGCCCCCACTTCGACATCAGGTCCGAGGAAAAGTCTTAGCTGACTGCCAATATCGGCATATTCCTTGTTGTATGGCGTAGCCGAAAGCTGAATGCACTTGGAGGCATTGCGCTCAATATAATCATGTATCTGCTGCCACCGCACTCCCTCGCGGTTTCGGAGATTATGACTCTCGTCGATCACGACCACCTGATATCGACGCAGTTTTTCGAGCTTATCGAGCTGCGTGTTGGGTAACACCAGGCCCATCAGCCGATACTTATGGAAATAGCCCTCCCACATCTTGACCAAGTTCTTGGGGCAGACGACCAAAGTCTGGTAAGAATACGGGGGTTCTTGGAAGATTCTAGCGATGGCTGTCGCCATCATCGTCTTACCAAGGCCTACCACGTCTCCAAGGATCACCCCGCCTCTGCGGTCTAGATGTCTTGATGCAATACGAACAGCAGCCGACTGATAGTCCAACAACACGCCCTGCATATCCGATGGCAGTTCAAACTGTGTTACACCAGCGCGAGCCTCTTCGGACAGGTGATAGGCCATCTTGACATACAGCTGATAAGGCGTGGGTGGAGTTTCCCTCGCCCAGCTCTCATCGATGACCTTGATGAGCTCCTTGGTGATATCTATGCAACAACGATCATCCCAACGGTCGTTGAACCACTTTTCCAGCTTCTGAGTCATGTCATGGTCGAGAACGTCGACATTGAGTTCCCCCTGGCGAGAAAGACCGGACATGGTGAGATTACTTGAACCGAGAAAGCCGGTTCTCGGATTCGTTTCATCAGGCCTGAAACAGAGGTATAACTTGGCGTGAAGTGTATGCCGGAGGTATAGCTTTACCGTTACTTTTCCTGCCTTTAACTGAGCGCTGAGCCTGCGCAAGCCGGCCTCATCTGCATCATTAGGGGCGCCGACCATAAGTTGGTCCCTGAATTCCTTAGCGATTTTCTCTTTTTGCCGGACTAAGAAATTCTGAGAGATTTCGTCGTCCGCCTTTACCGCACCCTTAAGCATCTTCAGCTCTTCGCCAGGCAACTTATGCATGCCTACGATTAGTCGGCATTGCTGTCCGGGTCCGCCGCTCCAGCGCTCGACTAACTGATCTACGCATTTCCATCCTCTTAGGTTGAAGTAGCCTACACAGAAGTCTGCACGCTGTGATACGTTAAGGGTGTTCTTAAGGGCGGGAAGGAGTCCTTCGTCGATGTTATCGAAGATGCGAGGCATGTTATTGGGGTTTCACCTAGATACCTCAGCCTAGCACCTAGGCAACACCCTTTGAATTTTCACAAATTACATTATAACACTTCAATCCCTCCATCCCTGATTTCGCCATTCGATCGCAGGCCGGGACGGCAGATGGTCCGTGCGGGTCGGGAGATTGGGAACCCGGGCGCCGTGGTGCTCGTAGTAATGGCGGCCGTTGGAGAACTCTTCCTTGAGGCGTTTGCTGACAAGGAGGCGGTAGTCGGTATCGATGGTCAGGTAGCCGGTATCGAAGAGGGTGTGGAAATCCGAACGAAGAAGGAGTCCATTGCCGACCTCATGACCTCCGCCGTCGGCATAGGGCCTGATGTGTGCGGCCTCTAGGACCGGAAGGGTCTTTTCCTCGGTCACGGCGCAGCGCCGGCCATAGGCATCCAAGACGGCGACCCGGAATCCCGCCTGACCGAGCCTGGGCTTCGCTAGGTAAGGCCTACCGTACCGATCCTGTTCCTGTTCGACACCGTGGGCAAGAGGCTGAGCCCTGAGTCTTTCCTGTATTTGACTCCAGACGCGCAGGCCAGGTCCGGCGGAGGGGTCATACTTCTTGCCTTTGACGATTGCCGAAGACCAGTCCTCGGGCTGGTCGATCCATTGTTCTTCCGGAAGCCAGAAGCATTCCGTTAGCAAGGTGCACCCGATGGTCTCGTTGGGAGACGTAGACTTATGCATTTTAGACCTGAACAGTGTGATGCTGTCGCGCAGGTCAACTAGAGTCTCGGCACCGTTTCCTTTGCCATAGGCCTTCCATGCAAGCTCCAGCGGCAACGTGGTGCTCTTCATGAACCACCCCCCGCCAACGATCTTGTTCACCGGAGACTTCAGCTTGAACAAGAATAGCCCGCCCTCGGGGATAGCCTTGAAGTTAACTTCTCCGCCCGGAGCCCAGAAGTTCACTTCGGCGGATTTGTTGGCGGAGTGAAACTCAAACCATGACTGGTCTGTCACGCCCACCCAATACTCTAGCTTCGACAGCTTAGCCGAGGATGGGCCCTCAAACTTCTCCGTGATCAGGAAACCTAGCTCACGGAGCCTTCGGAAACACGCCGTTCCTTCTCCGCCACCGAAATCGTCACCCGTGACGACCTTACCTGTCGCGTGCTTCAACGCCAAGGCGATGAGCTGCTTGGGCGGATAAGGGCGGCCCTGATGGATGACGTCATATGTCGTCGAGTCCCTGAAGCCGGCGAGGGATACTCCTGAATCAAGGTCTGCTAAAGCCTTCTCGACGTGTGTACGTTCTACTTGGGAGAAATCCATCAGCAGTTAATATACTTACAGGGATTCTGGGCACCGAAGGCGAAGCTGTTGGCGACGGACTTGTCGATGTACTGGGAACGGATGGCTTCAGGGGCGACCTTTCCGACGAATTCGATGCGGCCTTTACCGTCCTCGGGCGTCAGGTCCTTACGTGTGTCATAGCCGGCCACTCGCGCATCCTGCCAGAGCTCAGGTTCATAGACCTCCTTCACGATACCCTCAAAGATGGCGAAGACGTACTTGGCGCCTCTTGCCCGATCGAGTCCGAGTATCCAGACGCCTCGGGTAACCTCATAGAGCTCCTGGGAGGACATGCCGTTACGGTATAGCTCACTGATTCGGATGAGGACGACGGGGTCGGGAATATCGGCGTTCACGGGGGCGTAGTGGATTGCCAAATCCTTGAGCGTCTTTCGGCCGTACAGAAGGCTATTATGACCCGTCACCTTATTCGTGAGCTCTTTGAGGCCGATAAGGTCGATGGCGGCTGCTTCGACGAGATAAGCCTCATCGGAAGTAGCCATACCATGGGCGAGGATCTCGATGAGCGGCTCCAAGCCGGCGGCGAAGATGTCTCGGATGCGCTGCACCTTCGGGTGGTCGTCATCTTCGAACAGGTGGTGTAGGCACCGGTCATCCTTACCCTTACCGATGTAGAACACCTTCCCATCCCGCGGATCGACATACAGGTATACGTAATACCCTAACTTCTCGGCCATGCCGGGTTTCAGGGATCGGAGATGGGGAGGTATTGCCATCAGGGGTGTTATGGGAAACCTACTAGGAGAAGCCCCCTAGTGAAAGTCCTTTTCCTGAATACCCGGAAGAAGCGCATCGATTGCCGCACATTGCTTCGGATCGGACGGAGACCTGATGTCATTGTCTTGGCCGAACTTCTCCAAGGCAGCCAGCGGCACTTCGAAGACGGCCTGACTGAACTTGATTACGTACACATGTCCCGCCCCACCCTACACAGCCGCAAGCGGCATGTGCGACTTTACAGCAGGCTACCATTGGAATCGAACGACCGGTTCATCAAGAACAGCAACAAGCTTAAGAACAACTGGCTCTGGTGTCAGATTGGCGATGTCCTGGTCTCAGGAATCCATATGCCCACCAAAGGCATGAAGAAACGCCCTTTCGAGCATCTCCAGAAGTGGATGAAAAAACAGGCCCAGTCCAGAACCCTGCTCATCGGGGATTTTAACACCGATACCACCGACGAAAAATGGGGGCCGCAGCTCAAGTCATGGATCGAGTTTGGCTGGCGCAACCTATGGGACCAAACCAGAGGCGGAGACAAGGCGTGGACCTTCAAAGGCGCCCGCAAAAGCGATTGTCCCAGGAGAATCGATCACGCCTTCATCGGAAATGGCGTCAAGAAGGCCAAGCTGAAGCACCTTCTGGCCTTTAGGACGCGCGGGCTTTCTGATCACTCAGGGCTTTTAGTGCAGCTCGGTTGAGCTACTTGTCTTCAGAGGTGGGCAAGTGCTGGCCGAAGTAACCGATGACGAGTTTCGCACGGGCTTCATCCCAGATAAAGTGTATCGACATACACTCCTTCGGGTAGCCTCCACCGAGAGTGATATGCTCGTCAAAAAGGGTCTTCTTTCCGTTGTATTCAAATCGGTAGTGTTCCCCATGGACGCGCACCACCGTGTCGCTGACCATAGGCCGGTAGAGATTTCCTAGGGCTGAGTCCCTAGCGAGATCCTTCAGTCGGTGTATGGGTATATTCTTGCCCGCCCGCTTCGCCGCGAATGCGGCCAGGTGGGTTAGCGCCTTATCGAGCTTACCGTCGTGCTCGTAAAGACATTGCCCGGCATGCTCTAGGGCCTGCGGAAGTATCTCGATATACTTTGTTAAGTCCGGCTTAGCCAAGTGGGACTGGAGGACATCGATTGCCTTCTTGAATGGCTTCCTTTCAACATGGGCTTCGGACGCGTGCTTGTTCACTGGCCTAAGTTTCCGCTTGGCGATCAAGCCAACCATGACGCCCGAAACCTTCTCTCGCAAGGGATCGGGTACGGTGACGGATACGCGCGAACCTTCCTTGGTCTTAGCAAAACGAATCCGGGCGACGCCGTCGAAGCCCAGAAAATCGAGGTCTATGCCCTCTCCGTTAAGGGCCGCTCCACCGCCCAGCTCCAGGACTTTCGACCGAACATAAAACCTCACCGTCTGGAAAGCCTCAGGCGGCGACTGATTGCAGGTGTAATCCCATGTGTCCATGGAGGGGTCACTTGAGCCTAGCCTATGCCCAAGCCCTGTGAAGCGGTTTCAGCCTTTTCGGTATAATATCTATAACAAACAGGAGGCCACATAGTTGCTCCCATGGAGTCGCGGAATCAGCCCTCTCTTACTTTCTAGGGCAACATGGGCTCTAGACGCAGAACTAATTCAAGGGAGCGCAGGAAATTTGCGGTACAGCCGGGCGGACCTGAGCCAGTCTACACGCATCTCGACCAGACGGTTTCGGCGCGGGAACGTAACGACGCCGTCCAATGGCCTCATAAATGGGAATATGTTCCTGATCGCCATGGATACTATCTGTGGTACGTTCAGCCCATACGACCAAAGGCTGCCAGGCGCGTCCCATTTCAAAGGCTCATCCAGCCAGCAATTGGTCTCTCTTAGGCAGATTTCCAGGTCATCAGCAAAACTGTCCTGAAGGCTGCCTTCCGATGATTGTGACCAACCTTCGAGCCTTGCGTCCTTAAATGCTTCGATGGGGGTTCCGTCTGCACCCATCCCGACGACATAGAGAAACAGCTGTGACTCCGCCGGCATGCTTTGTTCGATATGCTTCAGGACCTTGATGTCACTTTCTTGATCTACGCCGAGAACATCGCCTCCGCCGTCGACACAAACAACGGCTTCATAGGGACGGCCCTGCCCTCCGCCTGAGCGAATGAATTCCCGCCAAGAAGTGCTACGGCCGGCGGCATAAAATCTGCGTCCGTTCTGCCAGGTCAATGCAGCAGCAAGGCGCTTTCCGCGTGTCCTCGCCCTGGCATCGCGCACGATGTTAGGGACTGTCGTCAGATATTCCAAGAACTCGCATTCCCCGAATGTGCCAA
Organism: Opitutales bacterium; assembly: GCA_044361555.1. Lineage (GTDB taxonomy): Bacteria > Verrucomicrobiota > Verrucomicrobiia > Opitutales > UBA953 > UBA953. The sequence goes on along the minus strand of JBIKIO010000240.1, from coordinate 3,970 downwards.
CTTTTGAAAGACGGAGTTCGCCCAAATCTTGGAGCGTCTCTTCACGGTCAAGCATGCTGCGCGCCTTCGTCTGGACGATATCGACAGCAGCCGCTCCTGACCTTGTCATCGTCAACGCGATTGCCTTAGCGATAACGACATCGGCGCCTCCACCGATCGATACGATCAGGATTCGCCTCTCAGCCACCTCAATGTGCCGCACTAAGTCTTCGTCAGCCATTTCGTCGGGAATCAATATGTGCTTTCATTTATAGAGGGAGAGCGCCAAGGCGTGCCAAGGCCTCAGGCCTCGCGGCTTCTGATACCATGGCTACGCTTGTTGTACCGGTGCATCAGTTTCTCGACCATCTGCACCGCCTCGCTCGGGCTTTGGGCGGCCCATATTTGATCGTCTGGAATATCATCATAGCGTCCTCGCGAGTCGATTTTCTGCCCGGCGAGCCTTGAACCCCACCCTTCATGCGGGAGGGCGACGATAGGACGCCGGTAGATCCACGCTAGGGCGATTTCACTCAGAGTTCCGGCGCCGCCGCCGATCACGATGATGGCATCAGAATTGGCGACGATCGAGTTGCGCAGATGGTCCATCCCCGTGGCGATGACCACGTCGACAAATGGGTTGGCCGCCGCAGGGTCGCTACCGGGAGCAATTCCGATGATGTCGCCGTCCACCCAAGCCACCGAGGCCCTGGCCCCCGCGGAAGCCTCCTTCATGACACCACCCATGCCTCCCGTCACCAGGCGCCACCGGCGCTCGATGATCAGCGCGCCCACTTGCCTGGCCGCCACAGCCTTGGCTCCAGCCGGATCGGCTGAAGCGTCGCCGATGACGGCGACCATCGGCCTCCGCTTAAGATTCGAGGGGGCTTCAGGCTCCATGGGCTGCAATCAAAGTTCGGGCGTCTTCGTAATCAAGATAAACGCCGGCCAAAGTCGGGATGCCTCGCCCCCTCCACTGGCGCTGGCCATGCATGACCTCAAGGAGGGCTTGAACGTAGAAATCATGGGTGATGACGATATTCAGGCCCTGCTGCCTGAGCCCATCGGCGGCCATAAGATCGCGGATCGCACCCATGGCAGACTCGTGCGAGGGGAGGACCGCGCCTGGATCATCGAGCGCTCCGTCAACCCAGGCGTCGACCAGTGCATGCCAGCCCAGCCTATCCTTATGCGCATCATAGGCCACACGATCGGCATGATTAGCCGAAAGCCGGCAAAGCGACCGGAACGTCCGAATGGTCGAACTATCATAGCCCATGGCTCTCCTCATCTCTTCGGCCGTCTGCCTGGCCCGCAAGACGCCGCTGGCGACTATCTCCGTCGCCTGACCAAGAGCCGCACCCAGGGCGCAACTCTCCTCGCGGCCTAGCTCGGTAATGGAGACTTCGTCAGCGCCTTTGCCTAAGCCCTTCAAGGAAGGACGATCCGCATGCCTGAGGATAAGCAATCCGTTCAGGCCTTTCCAGTCGCGTGCCATGATATCTTCTTTGGTGATAAGCCCGCTGGACCTTCGACAATGCCCGCCCGGGGCATGACGCTTCATGATACGGGCAATAGCGGCTTCACGCGCGGCAAGCTGTGTCGCTTTCCCAAGCCCTGAGCTCTCATAGTAATAGAGTTTACTTTGAAGATGACGAGGTGCCGTCGCTCGTTCGACCATCGGAACCATGAAAGCCCAGTCGACGCAGATCTCGACGTATTGACCATCCAGACGCATGCGCCAATCAGGGATTCCGTCGAACAGCCGCTTTCGGAAGCTGCGGAGATGCTGCCAGACATTACCGCCCCGGGCGGCCCCCAGGTCTCCGAAGCGGGCGGGATAGTCCGCAGGCTTATCAGTCCTCACCATCGAGCCCACCGTCAGATCGGCGCCGTGGTCGTAATGCTTAGCCAACTCCAGCAACACATCCGGCCCAATCAGGCTATCGTCCATATCCAGGGTGACAATGACGGCCTCGGGGTCAGAGCAAAGGTCGCGGATCGCCGTGATGGTGTTGGCCAGCTGCCCCCTTCTCCGCCGGGGCTGCAACAAGGTGACGTTCGGGGCCTGGCCGAATACCCGGCGGCAGGCCTCACGGCTAAGCTCGTCGGACCCATCGTCGATGACGATAGCACCCCAGATCCCGCCGCGCTGCCTCCGCATCGACTGGTAGCAGCGGAGCATCTTTCCATAGGGGACATTCCGTCCTGTGACAACGAAGACCAGCTTTTCGCGGCGAGGGGCGGGCAGCCATTGCAAGGAGCTGCCGACGAGATCGACCTTGCCCAATTGAGCCTCGAACAGGGCGCCATTCTCGATGCCAGCCATGATGAGATTCCATTCATCATCAGAACGCTTGAAGGAGTTAGGCGGGTGGACGAAACCAGTTCGGCGGTCGCCACCGCGGAGACTCAACGCACGCCCAGCGACACAGGCCTTATCCATGGAGCGGTGCCATGCCAGCTCCAGCTTGCCATCTGCATCGGCCGTATTCGTGAAAGGCCGCAACCCCAACAAGGCCGTCCGGTCGAAGAAACACCCGCGGCATTCGACTCGATATGGCCGGCCATCGGCATCGTTCGCTCCAAACGGCTGGTCGGCTTGATTCAGGATATTGAGGCTGACCGTGATGGCGCCTGGGTTGGCCTTCATGGCCATGATTGCTTCGCCGATAAAATCGTGAGCCTTGTCTGCGCGCCGAATAAGCAGGTCTGAATCCAGCTGAAGGATATAGTCGCCCCGACATAGCTCGAAGGCACCCAGTGGCGAAGCAAGGGGTGCGCCATCCTTGGTATGCGATGAAGCATGTGCCGCTCCGAACCAACGGTGATTGATGGCCGCTGCTTCCTTCGAGCCATCGGCCGGAGCGATGATCACTTGATCGATGATCCCTCTGGACTTGAGGCGCCCGGCGGCCTCGATGGTTTTCCTGAGGTCAGGCGTGCCATATTCTCTGACAAAGCCGCCCGTACGGGCGTCGATAGTCAAGATACGCTCAACAAAGGTTCGCGGAGCCTCCAGCTGGCCGACGAGGTGTTCGACCTGCGCCTCCAAGGTCTCCGCCTCGAGCGCCGAGGCTTTGATGACGAGGGAAACGTCGGCGGCCGGACCTGCCAGCTTCACGGGTTCGCACTCCCAGCCAATAAAATCAACTGCAGGCAGGCCGGTCTTCAAATCAAAGGTGTGGTTCTGCCTCTCTGAAATCACCTGCAGTCCAGAGGCCAGCAGCGCCCTGCGGATATTCCTGATCGGACGATGAAACTCCGTCCTGGGCCGGCCTGATTCGGCTATCTCCGCATAATCGAAGGCATGGGGGTATTCAGCCCCTTGGGGCAATATCCTTTCCAAGTGGATAGCCGTAGGGGGGCCAAAGGTACTTAGCGGGTCGCATATCACGACAACGACCCTGCCTGTATTCTTGACCGAAGCGCCTAGGTCCGTGACGACCTGCCGGAAGTCCATTTCGGACCTAAGTTCGCATAAGACAAGCGAACAGACCACGGCATCATACGGGCCGCCCGCAATAGCCAGTTCCCGTGAGTCCGTCAGCGTCAGGTCTTTCGCATACTTGTCTCTTTCCCATCGTTTCTTGATTCCATCGCCGGGATCAAACCCGACGACCCTCTTGCCTGCGGCGCTGAAACGACGTGCGGAGTAGGCCTTCTTGCCACACCCATAATCCAAGACGCTTTCGAAATCATGGCCGGAAAGCAGATCCTCGACCATTTCGGCGCAGACGGCGGTCGCGGACTTTCTGTCTGCGACATACCAGCGCCAGAATTCGTCAAATCCATCAAGCTCGGGGGCTCGTTGATCTTGCCAGGCCAGGCTGAGCAACCGGTTCAAGTCTGGCCGCGTCCAGAACCGGACGCAAAGCCATGCCTTGCGCGCCATGCTCTCGAATGCAGCTTGGGTAAACTCGTGGAAATCCAGGCCGTAATCAATGATGACGGCCTGTCCGCGGACGAGGGCGATGTTATCGCGACTGAG
>JBIKIO010000068.1:0-7004 GCA_044361555.1 Opitutales bacterium | reverse complement strand
ACGAATTCGACGGCCAGCCAATCCAGCAGCGCCTGGTTGGGCGGGAGTTCGCCTTGGGCGCCGAGGTCGCCAGGGTTCTTGCTCAGCGCGGTGCCGAAGAACTGCATCCAGAGGCGGTTCATGACTACGCGAGCGGTCAGGGGGTTCTCGCTTGAGACCAGCCACTTGGCGAGGTCGAGCCGGTCGGGGACGCGTCCGTCGAACTTAGGTTGCGGCAGGTAGTGGGGCAGGGCGGCCTTCACGATCTCCCCCGATTCGTCCATCCAGTTACCCCGCGGCAGGATGCGGACGGTGCGGGCCGCGGCGGCCTTGTAGGTCACGAGCGTCTTCGGGATGGCGGCGCGGAACGCGTCATGGGTCTTCTGCGCCTGGGCGATGGCGTCGCGCTCCGCCTTGAGGGCTTCCGGGTGCAGTGACAGGTAGTAATCGCGAACGACGATCTTCTCGGCGGCGGAACGCTTGGCGGCCGGTTTCTTGAGGAGCGGGGCGGCCTGGGCGGCGAGCCTGGCGTCGGGGTCTTTACGCTTGGCCTTCGCTTTGGTCTTCTTGGCGGCGGGCGCTGGCTTGCCTTCTTCGGCGAGCTCCAGTTCCCAAGCGGCGATGGCCTCGGTCAGAGAGGGTGCGGCGACGTCGAAGGTCTTCTTGGCCTTGGCGACTACGGCCGCGAGTTCGGTGAGGCGCATCGCCTGCTCGGGCGTCGAGAGCAGCAGGCCTTCCTCGCGCCGACCGATGTCGGGTTCGTGGATATCCGCGAAGAACGCGCCGAGGGTGAAGAAGTCCCGCTGGGTGAAGGGGTCGAACTTATGGTCATGGCACTGGGCGCAACCGGTGGTCTGGCCCAGCCAGGCGGCGCCGACCGCGCGGACGCGGTCGTTCAGCATGCGCTGCTGGTAATCCTTGGCCTGAGCGCCACCTTCTTCCGTGGTCAGGAGCAGGCGATTGAAGCCGGAGCCGATCTTGGCCTCTTGGTCGGAGTCGGGCAGCAGGTCGCCGGCGACCTGTTCCAGGGTGAAGCGGTCGAAGGGTTTGTTCTGGTTGAAACTGCGGATGACGTAGTCGCGGTAGGGCCAGACATTGCGCGCGGTGTCGCTATGGTAGCCGATGGTGTCGGCGAAGCGGACGACATCGAGCCAGCCGATCGCCATGCGTTCGCCGTAATGCGGCGAAGCTAGGAGGCGGTCGACGAGCCGGGCGTAAGCGTCGGGCGAGGTGTCTTTCACGAAGGCGTCGACTTCCTCGGGCGTGGGCGGCAGGCCCAGCAGGTCGGCATGGAGGCGACGCGCTAGGGTCCGGCGGTCGGCTTCGGCGGCAGGAGCGATGCCCTTGGCCTTGAGCCGGGCGGCGACGAGGGTGTCGATCGCCTTGGCCGGCGCAGGCACGGCGGCTTTGGCGGGGGCCTCATACGCCCAGTGCTTCTGATACTTGGCGCCTTCGGCGACCCAACGCTTGAGCAGTTCCTTTTGTTCGTCCGTGAGCTTCTTGTGCGATTCGGGCGGCGGCATGATCTCTTCCGGATCGGTGAGGAAGAGGCGCTTCACGAGTTCGCTTTCGTCGGCTTTGCCTGGGATGAAGGCTTCCTTCTTCAGCGCTTCCTCGCGGATATCGAGTCGGAGCTTCGCCTTGCGATGGCTGGCGTCGTTGCCGTGGCAAGAGAAGCAGTTGTCGGAAAGGATCGGACGGATGTCGCGATTGAATTCGACCGGTTCGACGGCGGACGCCAGCGGGGCGGCCAGACACAGGGTGGCGAGGGCGAGGCGGGCGCTCATGGGGGTGAGGTGAGAATTAGCGGACGGACGACAGGAGGCAAGGAGGGGAAGGGAGGAATTGAGGGCTGAATGGAAGGGGCGATGGCTGAATCGATGACAGAGGGCTGAATCGATGACAGAATGGATAAGGCCGCCACCCGCCACCTGGGGCCGCCACCTGCCACCCGAAACGATTCAATCACTCAAAGGGAAACCGGAAACCGGGATATTACCTGCGGTCATGGGTAGGGACGCGTCGGCGACGCGTCCGTCCTAAGCCCACGGTCGCGACACCGTCGCGCCCCTACCAACGAACCAGTCTCCCTATGCTGCCCCCTTTGAGTGCGCTGTCTCTCACTTTTGCACCTTTGCACAGGAGCACAGCTCCGGTTTGCACCTTTGCACTTCATATCCCGCACCCGTACCCGAACCTGATAACCCGTACCTGATACCCGACTGCCGAGACCTGAGACCCGAAGATGTCTTCTCCCGCCACCCGCCACCTGGGGCTGCCACCTGCCACCCGAAACGATTCAGTGGCTCAAAGGGAAACCGGAAACCGGGATTAATGCTGCGGTCATGGGTAGGGATGACCGGCCCGGTCATCCGCGGGCGTGCGGGTCGCACGCCCCTACCTTTTATATACCCCCGCTAACTATCCGGTTCCCCTATGCTGCCCCCTTTGAGTTCTGCCTCCCCGGTCTCCCCTTGAGCTCTGAATCCCTTGTCCACGTGTCAACTTGTCAACCTGCCAGCTAGTGGTGGTCTGGCCAACTGGCCCACTGGTCAACCGGTCAACTAATGTATGCTCGCGGCCTCCGGCCGCGCTTACTTCTTCTGGAAAGCCGGAGCGTTCTTATCGCCGCCGCTGAGGGTGAAGGCGAGGAGGTCGAGGATTTCTTCCTTGGTCAGCATGCTCAGCAACATGGGCGGCATGGGCGAGACTTTGGAGACTTCGATGCTCTTGACCTGCTTACGGTCGAAGCCGACGCGCTGGTCGGGGTCGGAGAGGTCGGTATTGATCTGCACGGTGTCACCGTTGAGGTTCACGATGACGCCGGTGACGGTGGTGCCGTCGGCCTTGGTGACGACGATGGGGGCGAACTGCTCGTTGATCTCCTTGCTGGGGTTGATGATCTGGTCGAGGAAGTCATGCGGGCTGTAGCGGCCGCCGGCACCGGTGAGGTCCGGTCCGTTCATGCCGCCGGCATTACCGTAGCGGTGGCAGGCGAAGCAGGCGGCGGCGCCGAACATCTTGCGTCCGTTCTCGAAGTTGCGGCCCTTCATGCCCGTGCTGGCGGCGGCGCTGAGTTCTTCGAGCGTCCAGTTCTTCGGCGTGCGTCCGGCGAAGATGGCGCCGACGTTCTCATAAGCCGATTTGACAGGCGGATTCTTGGCCAGGGTGACCAGCTTCTCATGGCGGGCAAGCTCCTCGGGCGTGAAGGTGGCGAGGGAGTCGTTGCGGATGAACTCGATGAACTTCACGAAGCTCGAGCCGCCGCGGTAGCTGGCGGCCTTGACGAACCAGTCGAGCTGGGCCTCGCGCAGGGCAGGTGTCCATCCAGTCTTGAGCATGCGGAGGCTGCGCATGAATTCCATCTCGGGCTCCTGGCTGCCAGCATCGGCGATGAGGGCCATGCCCTTGGCGGCGAGCGTCGGCGACTGCAGGAAAGAGAGGGTCTCGGTGAGGATCCAGTTGAGCTCAAAGTCGGCCGCGGGGTATGCGGCGTCATATTGCGCGGTCACGGCGGCGATGCCGGCGGCGTCCGGCTTGCCGTAGCGGTGCAGGACGATCTGGGCGAGGCGCGCGTGCGTGAGCTTCTGGCTCTTGGTCAGCTGGGCGAAATCCATGCTGCGGAGCGTGGCGAGCAGGCGGTCGCGCAGGGCGGCCTGGGCGGCCGTCGGTTCAGCGGTGGTCGGTGCGATGCCGGTGCGCGGGTCAGGCTTGGCCGCCTGGGCGGTGTGGTAAGGGCAGGGTGCCGATTGACGCGCGAGGGCGAGCAGGGCTTCGAGGCGGGCGGTGGCGTCCTTCTCGGCGAAGGCGCGCTCAGCCCAGCCGGCGGCGGGCTGGTGTTCAAGGACGACGCGGGCGGCGGAGCGCAGCCAGCGATCGGACGAAGCGAGGTGCGGCCAGGCGATATCCGCGGCCTTGGGGTCCTGCTTGCCGTGGAACTGCTCGAGAGCTTTGCGGGCGATGACTTCCGCCGACGGGGCTTCAGGTTGCGGCTTCACGGCATCGGTCGATTCCTTACCGACATAGGTCACGCGGTAGAGACCCGACTGGACCTTACGGCCACCGATGGCGAAATACATCGCGCCATCGCCGGGGTGGATGACCATGTCGGTGACGGGCAGGGGCGCGCCGAGGATGAAGTCTTCCTTGGTGCCGGCATAGCTGGCTCCCTGCGCCTTGAGGTGCACGGCGTAGATCTTACCCCAGCTCCAATCCATGATATACAGGGCTTCCTGGTATTTCGCCGGGAACTTGGCTCCGTAGCCGAAAGCGATACCGGTGGGTGAGCCAGGTCCGATGTTCACGGTGGCGGGCAGGTTGTCGGCGTAGAATTCGGGATACTTGCCGGCGCCATTGCGCCAGCCGTATTCGCCGCCGCTGACGACGTGGTTCACGCGCGTGGGGCGATACCACGGGGTGTTGAAGTCATACTCCATGTCGGCGTCGTAGGTGAACAGGTCGCCGGAACGGTTGAGCGCGCCGCCATAGATATTGCGGAAGCCGCTGGCGAAAGTCTCGAAGGTCTTTCCGTCCTTGCTGATGCGGTAGACGATGCCGCCCGGGGCGAGCACGTGGCGGTTGTGGCCGCGGCCGTCAGGCATGCGCGGGAGAAGATGGTCGTCGCCCCAGAGCGGCGCGACCGGCGAGGTAGTCGGGGTCTCGGTCTTGATGGAGTTATTACCGGTGATCAGGTAGAAGCCCTGCTGGTCTTGGGTGACGACGACTTTGTGGACGCCGTGGTCGCCGCCGGACTGGATATCGCGGAGGAGTTCGACCTTGTCGATCTGGTCGTCGGCATCGCTATCGCTCAGTCGGTAGAAGCCGCTGGGGATCTTCTTCTCGTAATCGTTGACGCCGGCGTAGAGGGCGCCGAAGGCCCAGACCATGCCGTTGATAGCGCGGATGTTGACGGGCATCTTCTTGATGTCAGCCGCCTTGAGGGTCTGGCCAGCCGCGGGCGCAGGGAAGCGATAGAGTTCGCCGTATTGGTCGCTGGCGTAGATGCGGCCTTTGTCGTCGGTGCAAAGCGCGACCCAGGATCCTTGGACGTCGCCCGGGACGGAATAGAGGAGCTCGACCTTGAAACCGGCCGGAGCCTTGATGCGATCAATCGGCGTGGCCTTGTTCTCGCCGATGGCCTTGCCGGTATCGCCGGCCGGAGCCTTCTTCGCCGGGGCCTTGGCCTTGCCCTTGGCCGGAGCCTTGGCGGCGGCCTTCGGGGCGGCCTTCTTGGCTCCCGGGGGGACGATGCGCTGCGCGTCGCTCGGGATGGGGCTCTTGTCCAAGGTGACGAGCGGGGCTTCGGGCAGTTCCTTCAGGACGATGTCTTTGATCTGCACGACCATGGCCGGGCCTTTGTGGACCTGGAAGGCGAGCAGGCCTGCGAGGGCCTGGTTCTTGGGGTCGTGGTCGACGAGGTCGATGGTGACCTTGCCGTTGATCTTGTGGATGAGGTGATTGCCCTGCGCGATGATGACGTACTCCTGCCATTCGGTGAAGTCGACCTTCACGGGGTCGCGTTCGGCGGCGAGCCACTTGTCGCCTTTGTCATCGATGATGACGCTCTGGCCGTTCTGCACGAGGATACCACGGCCGCGCTCTTCGTAGACCATGGCGTTGTAAGGGGCATTGGCGTGGACGTCGCACTGGTAGCCGCCGACGACCCACTTGCCGGCCTCGGTAAGCTCCTTACTGCGATACTGGATGCCGGAGTTGCTGGCGGAGCACTTGATCTTGGCGCGTAGCTCGAAATTCTTCACGACACCGCCGCGCCAGATGAGGAACTGATTAGTGGCGAGATGGTCGGGGCCCTTGGTCTTGCCGGTGAGGGCGCCGTCCTCGACGGACCATAGCTCGGGGTTGCCGTCCCAGCCGGCAAGGGTCTTACCATCGAAGATCGGCTTGAAGCCATCCTGGGCGGAGAGAGGGGAGAGGGCGACCAGCAGGAAGGCCAGCAGCGCCGAGAGGGGGTTTCTCATGGGGTGTCTTTTTTCGTCAGGTATCAGACACCCGTCAACGGCGGTTGTTCAAATGGCGGGAAATGATGCGAAAGCCGTTTATAGCGGCTGGCGGTTAGCGGTTGGCGGTTAGCCAATACATTCTCAGGTCCCAGGTCTCGGCCCTCCGGTCCCAGGTTCAGGTATTCTGGTACAGGTTCAGGACCCGTACCCGCACCTGAAGAACCCGAACCTGATACCCGGTCAACTGAGACCCGAGACCTGAAGATGTTCTTCTGGTCAACCGAGCCTCTGGGCCTCCGGGCCTCTCGTATGCGCCTATGGTGCCCCCTTTGAGGTCGGCCTTTTCCGGCCAACCGGCCAACTGATCAACGGGTCAACTAATGTTTCCCCCATGTCCCCGTGTCACCTTGCCCACTTGCCCCCTCGCTTAAGCGCGCTCCGCGCTTACGCGACAATCCCCTTCACGACCTTCGCCGGCTCGACCCCTGTCAGCCTGAAATCGAGTCCCTGATGGCGATAGGTGAAGCGCTCATGGTCGATGCCCATGAGATGCAGGATGGTGGCATGCAGGTCGTGCACGTGGACGGGATCCTTGGCGACGTTGTAGCTGAAGTCGTCGGTTTCGCCGAAGGTGGTGCCGGCTTTCACGCCGCCACCGGCCATCCACATGGTGAAGCAGCGCGGGTGGTGGTCACGGCCGGCTTCGGGGCTGTCCCACTTGCCTTGGCCGGCGACGCCCCGTCCGAACTCACCGCCCCAGACGACCAGGGTGTCCTCGAGGAGTCCGCGCCGCTTGAGATCCTTGACGAGCGCGGCGCTGGGCTGGTCGGTGTCCCGACAGCGCGCGGTGCACCAGGAGGTGAGGCGGCTGTGGTGATCCCAGTCGGGATGGAAGAGTTGCACGAAGCGCACCCCGCGCTCGATCAGGCGACGCGCGAGGATGCAGTTGGCGGCGTAACTGCCCGGCCGACGCGAGTCCGGGCCGTAGAGTTCGAAGACTTCGTCCTTCTCGTCGCTGAGGTCGGTGAGCTCAGGCACGCTGGCCTGCATGCGGTAGGCCATCTC